>SKXY01000219.1 GCA_007128175.1 Wenzhouxiangella sp.
GGCTACCATGGAACTGCTCGACCGGATCGACGAGGCGCTGGCCGAGTAAGCCGACCCGCGATACCCGACTTGCTTTGATTCGGGATTGCATGAATCATGTCGCCTGCAATCCCCATTCCGATCATCGAACAACCGTCAGGAGCAGACATGCCCCGATTCCCCGAAATCAATGCAGCCGCGCAGGGTGTGCGTGGCTCGGTCTATTCCGGAATGAGCCGAAGGCCCGCATCTGGCCGTCCGCCGGTACCGCTGCACGTGGGCGACACCTGGATGGAGCCGGCGGCGGGCTGCCGAATGCAGGATCTCACCGTGGAGGATCATCCCGGCATGCATCGTTACTCGCCGGTCCCCGGCTATCCGCAGCTTCGCGACCGCATCGCCGAGGTGCACGGCAAGCGCACTGGCGTGGCGGCCGAGCGCGGGCAGGTGATCGTCACCGGCGGGGCTACCGCCGGACTGGCGGCTACCGTTGCTGCACTGATCGCGCCTGGCGAAGAGGTCTTGCTGGCTGCACCCTACTGGCCGTTGATTGCCGGCAGCATTCGCGCGGTCAGCGCCCACCCGGTCGATGTGCCGTTGATGACCGATGTGGAGACGGCCGAAGAGGCCGTGGCTTGCTTCGAGAAACACCGCACCGACAAGACCGTCGCGGTCTACTGGAACACGCCGCACAATCCCACCGGACGCCTGCTGTCGAAAAAGTGGCTGAAGGCACTGACCGACTGGGCCCGGGAACACGATCTGTGGATCTTTTCCGACGATGTCTACGAGGACTACGTGTTCGACGGCGACCATGTCTATACCCGCACACTGGCACCGGAGCGCACCATCTCGGTGCATTCGTTTTCCAAGGCCTACGGCATGGCCGGTAATCGCTGCGGCTACCTGACCGGGCCGGAAGAAGCGATCGCCGCCATCAAACGCATTGTCACCAACATCAACTACTCGGCCTGCTCGGCATCGCAACTGGCCGCGTTCAACGCACTCAACGGAGCAGGTCAGCCCTGGGTGGATGCCGCGCGTGAGAAGTACGCCGAGCTCGGCCGTGAGGCGGCTGAGGCGCTGGGATTGCCGGCCCCGAAAGGCAGTACCTTCCTGTTCCCCGATGTTGCTCACTGCCTGGATGAGCGCGGCCTGGACGGCTTTCTCGGTGACCTGGCTGAAGCCGGCGTGCTGGTCGCCCCGGGGCCGAGTTTCGGACCTTACCCGACTCGCGTCCGCGCCTGCTTTACCGCCGTCGAACCGGCCGAAGTCCGGCGTGGCATCGATATCCTGGCCGGCAAGCTGAACGGGTAAGCGTTTCTGCAGTCCCGACTGGTCGGGCGCTTGCGGCAGGGGCAATTCGACGTGGGGGCCGTGTTCGATCAGTTCACCGTCGTCTCCGAATTCGAATGATCCGTCCGGCAACGATCTGGCACAGTCACGGCGGTGAATCCGTAGACTTTGGCGGGCACCCGGTGCGCGTTTGTGCACAGATCCCTAGATTCAATCCAAATATGGAGCCGCGATGAACAACCGGTTGATTCTGACCAGTGCCTTTCTGGTGGCCGTCAACCTGCTGCCGCTGGCCGGCGTGCTGTTTTTCGGCTGGTCGGTCTACGAAGTAGTGCTGCTGTTCTGGGCGGAAAACCTGGTCGTGGGCCTGTATGCCCTCGCGCGCATGGTGACGTTGTTGAGCCGTAATGGTGACAAGCGGATGCTGCTGCTGATCCCTTTTTTCTGCTTCCATTTCGGCATGTTCACAATTGTTCACGGGATGTTCGTGATCCATATGTTCCGCCCCGAAGATCACGTCTCCGGTGGCACGGGCATGAGCCTCTGGATCCCGTTCCTGGCCCTGCTGATCAGCCACGGTGCGTCCTACGTGGTGAATTTTCTGGGCAAGAAGGAATACCAGGGCATGCAGGGCCAGGAGGTCATGATGGCCCCGTACAAGCGAGTGGCCATACTCCACATCACCATTCTCCTGGGCGGCTTCCTGGTGAATGCCCTGGGCCAGCCGATTTTTGCGTTGGCACTGCTGGTCGTACTCAAGATCGTCATCGATGTGATCACCCATGGCCGGGAACATCGGGAGAAACAGGCGGCCGAAAAGCGTGTAGAAAAGACCGGCCGTGCCGACAGCGACGTGTTCAGAAGCTGGGACTGACCCCGATTTTTCTTCAAACCATTCCAAGGAGAAACATGACAGAACAAACGACGACCTCAGCTGTTCCCGATCCCGAGCGACTGGCCGAACACTTGCAACCGAAAATCGACGAGCTCGAACGCGAACGCGAGGCCACGCGACGCTCGGCTTTTCGCTGGTTTGCCTTCCTCGGTTTTGCGACCCTCGGTGTGGCGATTGCCGCAGCCGTGTTCGTGGCCATGCAGGCCGGTGGCGCGGGTGCCGGATTTGGTGTGATGCCGTTGGCTTTTGGTGGTGCCTTGATCGTCATTTCCGCCTATCGCCATCAGACCCGCTGGAGTGATCGTGTGGGCCGCGTGCTGATACCGGAGGTCTGCAAGGCACTGGATGGCGACATCAAATACCAGGCCGAGGCCGATCGTTCTTTCGTCAAGCCCTACAATGCACTGGAAATGATCGGCCCCTGGAACCGGGGCTGGGTGAAACACCTGCTCCGCGGCGAGTATCGCGGTCGACGCTTCGAGATGGCCCACGCCGATCTGCGCGCCAGAAGCAGCGGCAAGAACAGCAGTGGTGACAGCGACGTTTTCAAAGGGCTGCTGTTTCGCATTCAGACGCAGGCCAACTCCGAGCCAGGTCTGAGCATCCGGCCCAATTTCGGCTGGCTTACGAAGGCCTTCGGCAAGCGGGTCATACCGACCGGCAACAAGGAGTTCGATGCGCTTTTCCTGGTCAGTCCGGATGACGGCAGCGCACTGGACACCGAGCAGCTCAACCGGGTGTTGACCCCGGACTGGCAGCGTGCCCTGCTGGCACTCAATGAAACGCTGGGCACCGTGCCCATCACTGGCGAGCCGCGGTTGCACGCGGGCCTGAAGTACGATGCTTTCTACATGACGCTGTCTCTGAAAGAAAGAGGGCGCTTTCGAACGCTGCGCTCTCGCCCCTTTCCCGATGTGGGCCACATACTGGCCACTGAGTCCAGCCTCGATCGCGACCTGCACAAGCTGATCAAGGAAATCGGCATCGTTTACCGCGTCATCGAGCAGTTGCCCGATTCGGACCACTGGCCGTCCAGTCAGTCAGAACTTGAAAACGAAAACATGTGATTGCCTGGCTTGAGCGAATACATCAGTCTGTCGGGCGATCCTGCGGCCTGGCGGTTTGAGATGGTGCGTTCTGGTCGTTCTTGGGCCATTTAATGTGACCAATATCACATACTTGTGGTATAATGATCGACGTCGCACAGTTCCCGAGTGGCTGCGCGAATCGACTCCTCCTGGCAGGGGAACGGGCCACCATCATGCCTAAAGCCAAAACGAGTGACGACTGGTTCAGGAACCTCAGACTAGATCAGTTGTACGAAACCCTCGACAGGATTCCGATCTACGTCTACATGAAGGATCGGCAATCCCGCTACGTCTACGCCAATCGCAAGACCCTCGAGTTGTTCGGGTGTGCTGCCAGGGATCTCTGCGGCCGTGATGACGCGGTGTTCTTTCCAGCCGACACGGTTCAGCATCTGCAAACCGTTGATCGCCAGGTGTTGAGTGGCGAGAGCACATTTGATGAATTTGTTGCGGGCGAGGGCGAGAATCAGCGCGTGTACCTGGAGGTCAAGACTCCGATCTACGACCGCACGCAACCGGAACGGATCCTGGGACTGCTCGGCATCTCGACCGAAATCACGACCCAGAAGCGGCTGGAGAAACAGATTCGGGAACTGGCCTATTCCGACCCCCTTACGCGCCTGCCCAACCGGCGACTGCTGTTCGACCGCACCGAGCAGGCCCAGGCACGTTGCGTGCGCGAACACAGTCATGCTGCCCTGCTGTTCATCGATCTCAACGGTTTCAAGCGGGTCAACGACACCTTCGGGCATGAAATCGGTGACCGTTTGCTTGTGGGCGTTTCCGCCCGCATCCTTGAACAGGTGCGTCAGACCGATACCCTGGCCCGGCTTGGCGGCGACGAGTTCGTGCTGCTCATCGAGGCGGCCGGGAAGGAGGCCTTCCGTGCTCGCCGCTATATCGACATGGTCGCCGCTCGCATCCACGCGGCTCTCGAAAAGCCATTCGCTTTCGGCGAAGCCTGCGTGATGACCAGTGCCGCTATCGGCATCGTTCTGTTCAACGACGACACCACGTCGGTTACCGACCTGCTCAACCAGGCAGATGGTGAGATGTACCGCGAGAAACACAGAGGAATAACGCCAACTGGCGTATCGTTTGCACGGCCATCCTGAGGGTTGACCTGGGCCGCTTGCGTCCGGAGCCCGGGCAGCCGGGGCTGCCCCGTGGTTGCTTCGTTGCTCCAGCCGTCAGTTTGACGATTGCGGATGTGCGCGTAACAGCCAGGAAGCGGCAACGATGCCTGCCAGCCCGATCAGGGCGCCGGGCAGGGCGCCGGTGGTCAGGCTGACGATCAGCCCCGCCATCAGGGCGAAGCCGCCTGCCAGGATGGCAGGAGTGGTAGTGGCGGCTGCGACATCACGCTTGCGGGTCAGCTCGAAGCTCACCACTGCCGCCAGCACCGGCGCAACCATCACCGTGCATAACGCGATCCATACCAGTCGGCCCAGCCAGAAACCCGGCTCGCCCGGATCGCCAGCATCGATGGGCGCACCGATTCGTTCGCCCACCCAGGCCGCCGGCAACTCGGCCAGCTTGTGCCACAGGTACAGCGGCATGCCCAGCGCGCCCAGGAAGGTCACGGTGCGGGCGGCGTGACGAAGGTCGAGCAGCCAGCGCATGGGTTTTTCGCACAACAGCACCAGGCCGACCTGTATCCACATTACCCCGACCAGCGCCAGCGTGGGCGGCAGCATGTTGGAGTGCCCTTCCAGGTCGCGGCCGACCATGGCGGTCGGATAGCCGCTGCCGGTGGTGCCGGCCAGCCAGGCCAGGCCGAGCAGGGTCAGCCCCAGGCCCGTCCACGTACCGGCGAATCGACCGCGCTTCCAGGCAATCCCCAATTGTTGCGGAATCAGCCAGACGATCAGTGCATTGACCCAGCCGATGCCGCCGCCGGATTCGGTGACCAGTTCGCCCAGTTGCAGCAGGTCGGCCGGTGAGCGCAGGCCGGCGCGCAGGAAATCGGCCAGTGCCGCCAGCGCGATCAGCCCGAACACCGCCTTGAGGCCGTAACGGCGATCGGCTTCCACGCTCAGCGGCAAGAGCGCCTGTACCGTGATCAGCATGATCAGAAACCATAGGTGCACGGTTAGCGAGTGGTTGAACGGCTCCAGCAGCCGACCGCCGGTGTAGAGCGAAATCAGGGCGAAGACCGCCAGTGCGGCCATGTAGGTGACCGTCGGCCGGGCCAGCCCCAGCGCGCGCCCGGCCCACCAGTGCATCTGGTCGTGACCATGGTGCAAACGGCGGGCCACGCCGTCGGCGCTGACTGCGGCGGAAACGAAAACGAACAGCGGCACCACCTGCACGATCCAGGTGAGCATGCCGGCCGGGCCCCAGATATCGAGCATGTGCTCGGTGGCGGTGACTCGGCCTTCCTCGAGCCGGGGCAGGGTGGCGATCCAGTGGCCGAAGACCACCACCAGCAGGGCGCCGGCACGCAGCGCGTCGGGGTAGCGGTCGCGTTGATTGTCGGGGTCAGTGCGCTCGTTCATTGTGTCGGATTGTTGTTATTTGCAATTTCGGGCCCACGATTCTTTCTCAGTATAGGGCGAGCCGTCATCCGGTCGAGCCGGGTCCGTACTCGTACTCCCCGCCGGCCTCGAGTGCGCGCCGATAGGCTGGCCGCGCCTGGAAGCGCCGGACGAATTCCACCACGTGCGGATAATCGCCGCCGGCGGTGCCGCGTGCCACGGCGGCCTCCAGCGGAAAACTCATCTGGATGTCGGCGGCACCGATGTCTTCTCCGGCAAACCATTCATGACCGGCCAGGTAGTCGTTCAGGTAGGAGAAATGAGTGCGCAGTTGACGGTCGGTAAACGCTTTGTCGACCTCTTTGGCTATGCGGCCGGCGATTGGCCGGACCAGGAAGGGGCTGTCGCTGCGCACCTTGGAGAACACCAGTTTTAGCAGCAACGGCGGCATAAGGGATCCTTCGGCATAGTGCATCCAGTAATTGAACTGCCAGTAGCCGGGATCGTCCGTCGCGGGTGCCCATCGGCCATTCCCGTAGGTGCGCGCCAGGTACTCGATGATGACGGCCGACTCGGCCAGGGTGTGATCGCCGTCAGTGATGACCGGCGACTTGCCCAGCGGATGAACCTCACGGAGTTCCGGTGGTGCCAGATTGGTCTGGGGATCGCGGCCGTACCAGTGGATTTCGTAGTCGACCCCCAACTCCTCCAGCAGCCACAGCACGCGCTGGGAGCGGGAGTGTTCGAGATGATGCAAGGTAATCATGTCGTTGTCGCCGGTTATTGTTAGCCTCCATGGTATCCCGCCTGGTTGACCGATGGCGGGATCGGGCATACTCGACGGCGGAGTCAATCAAAACAAAGGCCGTCATGAATCCCATACTCATCACCGGTGCACTGCTCGGCCTGTTGGCCGTGATCGTTGGTGCCGTGGCCGAACATGCGTTGATCCCCGGTCTGTCTACGGATGCGGTGCGCGGCCTGGATATCGCCATGGCCTATCACCGATTCGGCGCACTCGCCATCCTTGCCATTGGAATGGGCTTGTTGCTCCCGCTTCAGTTGGCCACGCGCCGTGTCTTGAAGGTCGCCGGCCTGCTGCTGGCCGCCGGCACCATGCTGTTCAGTTTTCCCATCTACCTTGGTGCCGCGACCGAGATAACGGCGATGGGCCGGCTCACACCATTGGGTGGCTTGATGCAGATGGCCGGCTGGGCCGCACTAGTCTGGGTCGGGTGGCGTGCCCGAACCAGCACGGAGCGCTCCGGCGGTATGCCGCAGACGGTCGAACGCGGCCCGCAGGTTACACTGGAGCGTGGCAAATGAAGTCGAGGATCTGTAAAGCATGCGCCTGATTGCCCGCTACGCCTCCCGTGCCGAGGCCGAGGAGCGCGCTGCGTTTCTCCGCTCGCACGGCATCGCCACACACGTGACCAACATGGCCTCGATGCGCCTCAACCTGGCCCACCAGGGCCGCTACCGCGCGGGTCTGTGGGCCATGCTGGAACCGCAGTACGAGGATGCCGAGGCCTTGCTGGAGAATCCGGACCACAAGGTCGAACAAGCGTTGAGCGAGGCGCAGATGGCCGAACTCGAAACCAAGGGGGAGGCCGATGCGCGCCGCACGCTCATGAAGTGGCTGGTCATTACCGCGATCGCACTGGCTGCGGTGGCCGCAGCGGTGGTTGCTCTGGGACCGCCTTGAGGCATCTGGCCTGACCCGGTGCGAACCCGTAGCCACGGTTACGGGTTTTCGCGGATGGACGACATTTCCGGCGGCCTCCACAATGGAGTTCATTTCATTGGTCAAGGAGGCCTCATGTCGTACACGACTGTTTCAACGTTTGTTTCCGCCGCGCCGGCTGTTCGCTGTCTTTGCCTGATCGGGCCTGCGTCCAGTGCCGCGATGGGCGGGGGCGAATGATGTCGGGGAGCGTGGAAAACAAGCTGCAACTGTCGCTATTCCTGCTGCGAGTCAGCGTGTTCGTGGTCATGGCCATGTGGTCGCTGGACAAGATTCTGGCGCCCGATCATGCCGCGGCCGTGTTCGAGAACTTCTATTTCATCTCCGGCATGGGTGCCGGGATCCTGCTCGTGCTCGGAGTTGTGCAACTGGCCATCGAAGTCGCCTTCTTGCTGGGGTTGTGGAAGGTCTGGACCTACGGCTTCGTGCTGGTCACCCATACCATCTCGACGCTGTCGTCCTGGCAGCAATACCTGGACCCGTTCAACAACATGCTCTTCCTGGCCGCCATTCCGATGCTGGCCGCATGCATCGCGTTGTTCCTGTTGCGCGATGATGACCGGATGTGGACCTTGAGCAAATCATGATGCTCCCAGTCTCCTGCCCCCGGCGGGGCGCATTCGCGTGCCTCGCCCTGTTGATCGTTTTCGCCCTGCCGGCCAGCGCCGATGAGGTCGGTGACCTGTACCAGCCTTTCGCGGTCTTGCTGCAGGATTTTGTCATTGAACGCGATCTGGAACGTGACCGGTTGGTGAGCGCGTTTGATTACCGTGGCGCACTGGCCGACGAACGCACGCCGGAACGGCTGGCTGATCAGTACGGCCGCCTGGCGGCATTCGATCCCGACAGCCTGTCCCGGCGTGAGGAGGCCATCGCGTTCTGGCTCAACGCCTACAACTTTTTCATGATTGCCCACATCCTGGAAAACCCCAGGCGCGGCGAACTGGTATCGAGCGTGCGCGACTACGGGCACCTGTTCAATCCCTACCGGGTCTTTCGCCGCGATCTGTTCGACGTCGGCGGGCGCAAGCATTCCCTGAGCGAGATCGAGCTCGATATTCTGCTGGGTGCCGATTTCGCCGAGCGCGGCTGGAAGGATGCACGCGTGCATTTCGCGGTCAACTGCGCATCGGTCGGCTGTCCACCGCTGCGGGCCGAAGTCTTCACGGCCGACAACGTCGAGCAGATGCTGGTCGAGAATACGCGCCGGTCATTGAATACGCCGCTTCACCTGCGGATCGACGGCGAGGTGCTCTACCTGACCAGCCTGTTCGATTGGTATGAGGATGACTTTGTCGAACAGTCCGGCTCCGTGCGCGAGTTTCTGGCCGAACATGCCGATGCGACTACCGCCGAGAAAATCGCGGCCACGCGCAGCATCCGGTTCATCGACTACGACTGGCGCCTCAATTCACCGGACACCCTGCAGCAATGAAACCGGAATTGATTGTTCTGTGGGCGGGGCTGCTCAGCGCCGCAACCGTTGCCGTGGCCGATTCCGGAGAGGATGTGGAGGTCATGACCGTGATCGGCTCACGCTCGCTGGCCCATGCACAGGTCGACTCCCCGGTCCCGATCGATGTGTTCGACGGCGAACAACTGCGTGCTGCCGGCGCGACCGGCAATGAACTCGGTCAGGCCTTGGCCGTACTCGCTCCGTCGTTCAATTTCCCGCGCCAGTCCAACTCCGTCACCTCGGATCATGTCCGGTCGGCCCAGCTGCGCGGCATGAACCCCGACCAGGTGCTGGTGCTGGTCAACGGCCAGCGGCGCCACGTCTCGGCCGTGGTCAATGACAACACCAAGATCGGTCGCGGCACCAATGCCTTCGACTTCAACACCATCCCGTTGAGTGCCGTCAAGCGTGTCGAGATCCTGCGCGACGGCGCCAGTGCACAGTACGGCTCCGATGCCATCGCCGGGGTCATCAATATCATCCTCGACGACGCCGCCGAAGGCACGGTGGTCGGCGGCAGCTACGGTGGGCATCGCAGTCGCGTTCGGCCGATCGGTCAAACGGTTACCGACGGCAACAGCGCTTCGGCCTGGTGGCATCACGGCCATGTGCTGGAGACGGGCGGGTCGGTTCGCTACGGGCTGGAGGCGACCCGTCAGGGCGCGACCAATCGTGCGGGGCTGGATCAGGTCTCGCCGTTCATTCCGCAAACCGAGGCCAACCTGGACTTTCAGGGCCGGCAGACCCACCGCGTCGGCGATCCGGAAACCGACGCCTATGCCGCCTGGGTCAATGCCCGGGTGCCGCTGGAGCATGTCGAGCTCTATGGTTTTGCCACCTTCAGCCAGCGCGATACCGAAGGCGCGGCCGTGTTTCGCCACCCCGATACCAACCAGAACGTACCGGCGATCTTCCCCGTTGGTTTCCTGCCGATCACCCGCGGCGACAACACGGATTTCGGCGCCACGCTGGGCTTGCGCCACGAGCCATCGGACTGGTCCTTCGACCATTCGTTAAGCGTGGGCCGCAACCGCTTTGATTTCGGTGTGGCCAACTCGGTCAACCCGTCGCTGGGTCCGGACAGTCCCACCCGGTTTGATTCGGGCACTTTCGAACTGAGCCAGGTCAACGTCGCCAACCAGGCCAACCGCCGTTTCGACGATGCGTTGTTCGGTCGTGCGTTGCATGTCGCCGCCGGCGTGGATTATCGCTACGAGCGTTTCGCCAGCCAGGCGGGCGACCCGGCCTCGTTCGCCGCCGGCGACTTTCAATTCGCCCCGGAACTGGCCGAGCTGGTCGGGTTTCCGGACATCGGCTCACAGGGCGCCAAGGGGCTGTCCCCGGCAGATGCCGCCCGCGAGGATCGTCATGTCTTCAGCGCTTTCACCGAGTTCTCGGCCAGTCCGACCGAGCGTTTCGAAACCACCCTGGCCGGCCGCTTCGAGCACTACAGCGATTTCGGCAGCACCCTGACCGGCAAGCTGGCCGGGCGTTATCGCCTGGGTGCCGGGCTGGCCGCTCGCGCCTCGATTTCCAACAGCTTTCGCGCGCCCTCGGTCAGCCAGATCGGCTGGGGGCGACGCGACAATACCTTCTCGCCCGAAGGTGCGCGCATTTCCTCGCGACTGATTCGCTCCGGCTCCGATATCGCCCGTGCGCTGGAATTGGATGCACTGAACGAGGAGACCTCGGTCAACGCCAGTGCCGGGGTGGTCTGGAATGCTGATTTCGGACTCAACCTGTCGCTCGACCTGTTCGAGATTCGCGTCGACGACCGCATCACGCAATCGGAATTCATCAGCGACCCGGGCATCATCGACTTCGTCGAGCAGCAGCCCGGTGGTGAGGGTGTGCAGGCCATCGCCCTGTTTGCCAATGCCATCGACACGCGCACTCGCGGTGCCGAGTTGGTTGCCGACTACAGCCGGCCACTGGCCGACGGGTTGTGGCGCATCGACACGGCCTATACCCGGGCGCGAACCGAAATCCGCTCGCTGGCCGGGGTGCCCGGCCGTCTCGCGGAATTCAGCCCGGAAGTGAGTCTGGTCGACGCGACCCAGCGAAATACCGTGGAAACGGCAACCCCGCGCCACAGCTGGATTACCACGACCACCTGGCGCGGCCAGCGCTGGGACGGGCTGGTGCGCGGCCGCGTGTTCTCCTCGGTGGTTCGTGATTTCGGCTTCGCGCGCCAGCGCTTCGGCAGTCAGTGGACGCTCGATGCCGAACTGTCGCGATCGGTGGCCGAGCACTGGCGATTGACCGCCGGGGCCAGCAACCTGCTGGATCGCTACCCGGACGAGTCGGCCAATGCCAACAATTTCTTCGGCAACTTCGCCTTCGACCCAATCAACCCCATTGGCCTCAACGGTCGCTTCGTCTACCTGCGTGCCGAGGCTCGCTTCTGACCGTCGCGCTCGATTGCGTGGTCAGGTTGCCGCGCGCTCGAGTCGATCGCGCACGGCGGCCCACAGGGCGGTTCCGGGCGGGCGCTGGACGAGGATGCGTTCGGCGCCGCATGCATCGAGTTCGCGCAATGCGGCATACAGCCCGCGGGCGTAGTTGACCGGGTCGCCGGGCAGCATCTTCCAGGCCTTGAAGCCGCCCGGGTCGGGGGTGGATGCCAGCGCCAGCACGGCCGCATCCGGATCGGGCCGGGCCAGTGCTTCGGGGTCGACCAGCTCCAGCCGGGTATCCGGGGCATAGTGCGAGGCCAGGCGACCGGAGGCGCGCGGTCCGTCCTGTTCACCGGCCATTTCGGGCTTCATGCCGAGCACCATGGTGAGCCGCTCGATACCGATCATGCCCGGGCGCAGCACGCGCGGGATGGGGCCGGTACAGTCGACGATGGTCGACTCCACGCCGACCTCGCACGGGCCGCCGTCGATCACGGCCGCCACTGTGCCTTCGTACTCGAACTCGCGGATGACGTGGTCGGCCGTGGTCGGGCTGATGTGACCGAAACGGTTGGCCGAGGGTGCGGCGATGCCCTTGCCGAGGCGTTGCAGAAGCTTGAGTGCCACCGGGTGGCCGGGCACGCGCAGTCCCACGGTGTCCTGGCCGCCGGTAACGACATCGGAAACGGTATCGTTTTTTTCCAGTATCAGCGTGAGCGGGCCGGGCCAGAAGGCCTCGGCCAGCTTGCGCGCGCTTTCCGGAGTCTCGCGGGCCCATACGGCGAGTGATTCGATGTCGGGCAGATGGACGATCAGCGGATGGTCGGCCGGTCGTCCCTTGGCCGTGAAGATGCGGCGCACTGCCTCGGGATCGGCGGCATTGGCAGCCAGGCCGTAGACGGTCTCGGTAGGCAGCGCGACCAGCTCGCCGCGCTCGAGCATCTCCGCGGCCCGGGCCAGGTCTTGCTCGCTGGCGGAAAGCCGGATCATGGCGTTTCTCAGCGGACCTGTCGCCAGCCGATCTCGTTGCCGGCGCGCAGCGGCACGATGGTCTCGCCGCCGGCGGTCAGTTCGGCATCCATGGTCCAGGGTGATTTTTCGAGTTCGACGAAGTCGTCGTTCGGTGCCAGGCCGTAGAAGGTCGGGCCATGCAGGCTGGCGAAGCCCTCGAGATGGTCCAGGGCGCCGGCGGCCTCGAAGACTTCCGCGTAAAGCTCGATGGCGGCCGGGGCCGAGTAGACACCGGCGCAGCCGCAGTCGGATTCCTTGGCGTGTTTCGGGTGCGGGGCGCTGTCGGTGCCGAGAAAGAAGCGCTCACTGCCGCTGGTGGCGGCCGCCACCAGTGCCTGACGATGTCGTTCGCGCTTGATCAGCGGCAGGCAGTAGTGGTGAGGGCGCAGCCCGCCCTCGAACAATGCGTTGCGATTGAACATCAGGTGGTGCACGGTGATCGTTGCCGCAATCGGGCCTGATGCAGACTTCACGTAGTCGATGGCGTCACTGGTGGTGGCGTGTTCGAGCACCATCTTCAGCGCCGGGAAGGTCGAGCGCAGCTTCTCCAGGTGACGTTCGATGAATACCGCCTCGCGGTCGAACACATCGACGTCGCCGTCGGTGACTTCACCGTGCATGAGCAATGGCACGCCGTGCTTTTCCATCGCCTCGATGACCGGGTAGGCGCGCTCGAGCTCACGCACGCCGGAATCGGAGTTGGTGGTCGCGCCGGCCGGGTAGTACTTGACCGCGTGCACGAAGTCGCTTTCGGCGGCCTGGCGAATGTCATCGACCGTGGTGGTCTCGGTTAGATACAGCGTCATCAGCGGCTCGAAGTCACTGTCGACCGGGCAGGCGGCCAGGATGCGCTCGCGGTAGGCGCGTGCGTCGCTGACCGTGCGCACCGGGGGCTTGAGATTGGGCATGACGATGGCGCGCCCGAAACTGCGTGCGGTGGCCGGCACCACGGCTTCAAGCAGGGCGTCGTCGCGCAAATGCAGGTGCCAGTCGTCGGGGCGGCGGATGCGAATTCGATTCACGGTATGTCAGTCTTTGCGGGCCGAATGCACATTGTAGCGGTCAGCGAGCGATGGCGTGGTGCAGCGCGAAGCGATCAAATGAACCACGAAGAGCACGACGGGCACGAAGAAAAACACGAATCTATTTCTTCGTGATCGTCGTGCTCTTCGTGGTTCAATCTTTTTTAGTGCGGCACTGCCGGCACGCCGATCCACAGTGGGTGCAACCACAGAACGAAGACGGCGTGTATGGCCAGCCCGACGACGATGGCGATGATGTCGTTGAACTTCCAGGCCGGCAGTTGCAGCAGGTCCTGGGGCGCGCGACGTTTCAGTGAGATACGGTCGGCCACGGCCCAGGCGAGAAAGGTACCGAACAGCAGAAGGGCGGCCAGTTCACCGTTAACCAGCAGATGGGCCAGCGCCCAGGTCTTGACCGCCACCAGCATGGGATGGCGGAAAGCGCGCTGGATGCGCCCGGGCAGGTAGGCGGCCAGCAGCAGCGGAAAGACGATCAGCATCAGCAGGTTGTTGACATGCATCAGCCAGCCCGGAGGATGATAGAGCACCACCGGGTCAAGACGGGCCTGTCCCCAGCCGAATATGATCAGCACCAGGCCGACCAGCGCAATCAGACTGTAGACCGCCTTGTAGGGCCACAGACCCAGCCGCTCGATCAGCGTCAGGCGGGCACCGGGGCTGACGATGGCCAGCGAGTGGATACCGAGAAACAGGACAAGTCCGACGATCAGCAACAGCATGGAAGGCTCCCTTGGCATGGACGGATGCGTCTGCCGGTGATTCTAACGCGGCGGCGCCGATGACGCTTGCACCGAACACGCGCCCGGTCGACAATTCGAAATCATGAAACTGTATACCTACCCGAGTGCGCCCAGCCCGAGGCGCGTGCATCTTTTTCTCGCCGAGAAGGGTGTTGATGTCGATGAGCGTCACGTCGACCTGATGAGTGGGGAGCACTTCAAGCCGCCGCTTCGCGACCTTAATGCCGAGTGCACGGTGCCGGTACTGGAGTTGCCCGATGGCACCTGCCTGGCGCAGGTGATGGCGATCTGCCGCTACATCGAGGAGTTGCATCCCGATCCGCCTCTGTTCGGGAATACGCCTGCCAACCGCGCAGTTGTTACCGAGCGCAACCGCTGGGTGGAAACGAATGGCTTCATGGCCGTGGCCGATGCTTTTCGTAACACGACCTCGGCGATGAAGGGTCATGCCGTGCCTGGTACCCGGCCGGTTGCCCAGATCCCGGCACTGGCCGAACGCGGGCGTGAACGCTACGGCTGGTTCCTGGAAGAGCTTGATGCGTGGCTGGGCCAGCACGAGTACGTGGCCGGCGATGAGTTCAGTGTGGCCGACATCACCGCATGGGTGACCATCGAGTTTTCATCATGGGCCATCAAGACCGAGATTCCCGAAGTGCTGTCCAACCTGACTCGCTGGTACCGGGCTGTCGGCAGTCGACCGGCAGTAGTGGCCAGCACATGAGGAACACGGTTACCCAGTCGAAGACGCGGCGCTCGTAAGGTGATGTCAGCAGCGAGACAGCCGGGTGCCGGTGATGCTTTCGCAGGTTGGAGGGTCGGTGAAATCGAAGCCGGTCTGAATTTCATGACGAATGGCCGTGCCGTTGCGCGTGAACGGCTCGAACCGCCATTGTTCGACTGCCTGCACGGCCGCCTTGCCAAACCCGTAACCACTCGGCATTTCCTCAACGATTTCGGCATCGATCACGCGACCATCCCGATCAACGGTCAGCCTGACTTCGGCCCGGCCTTCGCGGCCTTTTCGCACGGCACCGGTCGGGTAGGTCGGCACTGCTTGTTCGAGCAAGCTGCCACCCCGGATTTCGGTGGCGGGTACGGGCTGCAGAGCCGCCAGTTGCATCGGCTCCCCGGGGGAAGCCTCGGGCGCTGTTTGAGCAGGTGAATCTGCAACAGTGGTGTCGGATTCATTCGGGCCCAGTGACATTTCGGGCGGTGTTTCGTCGACCGCTGACGGTAAATCGATCACCGTCTCATCCGGAGTCGAGATTTCATTGGAAGTCGAGACAGTGTCGAGCGGTTCGGTCGGGATCTCGGCTGAGGTCAGTTGGATGGATTCGACTTTCTTGACCGGTTCAATGGCTCCGCGCTGTTCCGCGGGCTGGCTGATGACTGGTTCGACTGCCGCCTCCACCGGCGGCAGTTCCGGTTCGGGTTGCCGGGGGGCATGATCGGGCGTTTCCCTTGCCTGTGTTTCAATCACCGTGGAGCCAGCGGGACCCGTATTAGATTCGACAACTGCCTGCGGTGAGTTCGCTTCGGGCGTGTCGGAATCGGACAACGCCCTCAATCCGGTCGAGGCCAGGGCAGCTATTGCGCTGACCAGCACCACGCTCAGCAAGGCGACGCCGGAAACGGCCGTGCCGGGCTGTCGGGGCTTGGGTGCCAGTAGGTGGCGAACGCGGGTCAACAATTGATGATCGGCCATGCCGATGGCGAACTGCGGTCGATTGCCGCGAGCCTTCTCGAGTTTCAGCAGGGTTTCGGCGTAGGTGATCCGGTCGCCGGTCAGTCGCGCGACCTGCTCGTCGCTGGCCAGCTCGCGCTCGGCACGAATCTCTCCCGAGATCCACCGCACGACCGGGTGGTAGAACAACAATGTTTCGACAACATTCTGGAACAGGTTGACCAGGTGATCAGCGCGCTGGAGGTGAGCTAGCTCATGTGCCAGCACCATCTCGACCTGGCGCGGTGACAGCCTGTTGACCAGCCCCGTCGGCAGTAGAATGAGTGGTCTGAACACGCCGATCAGCATCGGCCCGGCGATCTGATTGGAAAACGCCAGGCCGACATGGCGGGCCATGTCCAGCTGCGTGGCGATATCCTCGAGTCGGGCCTGTATCTCCTGCGGCATTCGGTAGTCGGCGCGGCGCCGCAACTGGCGGACGTACCACCAACCGGCACCCAGCCGAACGCTCATGATCGAAACGCCGCAGAACCACAAGCCCACAATGACCGGCAAGAACGCCGACAGAGCCCATCCCGATGACCCTGAGGCCGAACTCGCCACTCCGGCCTGAACACTTTCCGACATCGTCGTCAGCCCGGGAACCGCGTGGTTCCCGGTGCCGGTCGCCAGCCAGGCAAAGGTGAGCACCGGCGCCAGCGCCAGCAGGATCAGGCACAGTGTGGCCCAGTTGTAGCGCGCGACGGCGGAACTATCCGTCAGTGCGAACCGGCCTGCAGCGAACAGCAAGCCGATCAATACACCTTGCCAGGCGAAGTGAACCAGGACGAGCCCGAACGTCTGTACCAGTTGGGAATCCATCATGGGTGCGTGTACCTCGGTAATTCCGGCGTCACTCGCGCCCGCTGCTGCGGTGCGATTTCACTCTCATGTTTTCGATCAACTGCTCGATTTCTTCGAGTTCTTCCGGGCTGGCCGGTCGCGACATGCCCAGGGCCTGGATGACCAACTCGGAAGCCGAACCCTGGTAGACGCGTTGCATGAAATCGTCGAGCATGCCCCGGCAGGTTTCCTCCCGCTCTACATTGGCAAAGTAGCGGTGTGCCCGGGAGCTCGTCTCGCGCTGGACGAGACCCTTCTCATGCATGATCTGAAGCTGTTTGAGCGTCGTGGTATAGCTGACACCGGATTCATTGGCGATCGAATCATGAAGTTCCCGCACGGTGGAGGGGCCCTGCTCCCACAACTCCTGAAGCAGTTTCAGCTCGGATTTGGTTGGAATGAGGTTGCTCATGGCCGTTTTCCGCATCTTGTTCGGCACTTGAAAGATCAGGCCTGAAAGGCTGGGATCCATGACGTACGGGCGCATTCGTACGAAGATTACTCCATATATGGTTCCGAGTATATCGCATGCACAAGTCCGGCGCAGGGGGCGTGGTCAGTGTGGTAGTCGGCAGTGATGCGGACGGCAGAGGACCGTGTCTGCGGTCATCGCCGGGGCCATGAGGCATGCCCTCAGAGCAAGCCGGGAACTCTGTAAACCTAAATTGGTGGCTTAGGGTAGACTGTGCCGCTTTCCGTTTGGTGAGGAGTGTGCAGCGCATGAAATCTGGATTGACCCGGGCCCTGATGGTGGCGGTACTGCCGCTGGCAGCCGTCGGGCAAGATGGCGCAAGCTGGTATGACGAACCGGATCGGATCGTGGTGACCACCAGCCCGACCGGCAATCTGTTGGCCGAGGCAATGGAGAGTGTCACGGTCATCGATCGCACCGAGATCCAGTCCCAGCCGGTGACCAACCTGGCCGACCTGCTCGACATGGTTGCAGGGGTCGATATTCGCCGGCGCGGGGCGGCCGGGGTGCAGGCTGACGTCGGAATTCGCGGCACCGCCTACGAGCAGACCCTGATGCTGGTCAATGGTATTCCGATCAAGGATCCCCAGACGGGTCATCACGACCTCAACCTGCCTGTTCCGCTGGAGCATGTCGAGCGCATCGAGGTGGTGCGCGGTCCGGGCGGAATTGCCTGGGGCGGTAACGCCACCGGCGGACTGGTCAATATCATCACCCGACAGCCCGATGGATCGGAGTACGGCGTGTCATTGCGTGCCGGCAGTTTTTCCACCCGCGAGGCTCGCATCCATGCCGGCACCGGCGGTGAACGCAGTGGCCACATGCTTTCAGCTTCAGGGCTCAGCAGCGACGGTCATTTACCGGTATCACGTTCCGACAGTGACCTGCGCCGGGCGATGTATACCGGGCACGCCCGTTTCGAGCACGGCACGCTGGGCTGGGGGCTGGGCGCTGAGGAGAAAGCCTTCGGAGCCTGGAAGTTCTATACCGCCGACTTTCCGGACCAGCGCGAGGAAACCGCCTCGCGCCTGGCTTACCTGAGCGCACAGGCCGGTGCAGGTGGCTGGGATATGGATGCACGGTTGTTCTGGCGCAGCCACGATGACTGGTTCCGGACACGGGTCGGCGAGACCGAGTTCATCAATGAGCACGAAACGGATGTACGTGGCGCTCGAATCGACGGCCGGCGCAAGTTGGCCGGGGGCGTGTTCGCTGCCGGTGCGGGCCTGACTCTCGAGCGCATCGACTCCAGCGCGCTTGATGACCACCGCCGCGACGAGTCCAGCATCTGGTTCGCCCACCGCCATCCCCTGGGCGCACGATCCAGCGTGGAGGTCGGCGTCAACACCATTCGGTTCAGCGATTACGGCACCGAGTTGCTGCCGTCGGTTGGCTTCGGCTACCGCCTGTCTTCAAGCTGGCATGCACACCTTTCATCAGCGCGAACCGCGAGGGTGCCGTCGTGGACCGAGCGATTCCTTGTCACCGGGGGCAACGTCGGGCTGGCCGGCCTGGAACCGGAGCGATCCACCCTGCACGAGGCCGGCCTGCGGTATGCAGCTGGCGAACATCGCGTGGTCGCGGCGATGTTCGAGCGGCGTACCGATCGGTTGATTGACTGGGCGCGCGCACCGGGCGAGGTGACCTGGCAAGCCGGAAACATCGACGGTCATCGCAGTCGTGGCAGCGAAGTCGAATGGCAATGGCGGCCAGACTCGATGACCAGCCTGGAATCGGTACGCGCCGGGCTGACCCTGTTGAGTAGTCGGGTCGAGGAAGCTGGGCGGGAATTCAAGTACGTCACCGACTATCCGCGCCAGGCTTTGACCACGGCGCTGGCACTGCGCCCGGCCGAGCATTGGCGGGTGTCCCTGGCGGCTCGTCACCAGCGCCGAGAGTTGCAGTCCTCGATTTCAATTTCTGCCCGCCTTGCCCGTCACTTCGGTTCGCTGAGTTGGTTCGTGGAAGCCGAAAACCTGCTCGACGAGGAGGTCATCGAGGCCGGGTTCGCCCCGCTGCCTGGCAGGGCCTGGTTTGCGGGCGTGGAATGGCGTGGACGATAGTGCCGGAGCAACCGTGCGGTGGGGGAGTGCTGTAACGAAAAAAGCCGGCGCAAGGGCCGGCTTTTTCGCGGGATTCGTCGTGGTCGGGGTGGCGAGATTCGAACTCACGGCCCCTGCCTCCCGAAGACAGTGCTCTACCAGGCTGAGCTACA
>SKXY01000272.1 GCA_007128175.1 Wenzhouxiangella sp.
GATGGCTGCACTCGGCCGGCAACTGGGGATTGACAGGCTTGGTGACAGCGAGCGTGAGATGGCATTTGCACTGAGCCTGTCGGGGCGATTCAATGTCGGCGACAACGACATCCGCTGGATGGTCTCCGGCGGTCCGGGGATCGGGCGTTATCTGGGTCTGAACACGGCCAATGAAGCGGTGCTGACCGCCGATGGCGACCTTGATGCCATTGACGCTTACGGTGGCTTTCTCTCCTACCGCCACCTGTGGAACGACCGCTGGCGCTCGAACTTCACCCTGTCGGCGTTCCGCGCCGACAATGACATTGAACTGACCGGCGCTGGAGTGACCAAGAGCGCGGAGAGCGCGCATGTCAACCTGATCTATCAGGCCAACCGCCACCTGCGTTTTGGTCTAGAGTACCAGTATGCCAGGCGCGAGCTCGAGTCGGAAGCGTCGGGCAATATGAGTCGCTTGCAATTTGCAACCATCTACGCCTTCTGATCCTCGTCCATATTTCCGATGAAAACCCGTTGCAGAACGTCTGCAGCGGGTTTTGCTTGCATTCTGAATGAAGCTGTCGCGTCCACCCGCTTTCTGATAACTTGTCCTTCAACAGCAATTTGGCGTGGTGCATGAACGACAACCCCGACATTTGCGTCCATCCGGACCAATCCAGCACGCTGATTGCCAGCGGCGACTGGCGAATCGATGAGGCTGCCGCACTGGCTGTCCGGCTGACATCGTTTTCTGCGCAGGCCGATTCGCTGGACGCCAGCGCCGTTGGACAACTCGACTCGGTCGGTGCCCTCATGCTGGTCAGGGCTGCCGAGCGTGCCGGAATTGCACCCCGGAACATCGTGCTTCGCGATGAACAGCGTCCGCTGCTCGATGCCGTGATCGATGCAAGTTCCGATGGCGAAGTGGAGCCGGAATCCGAGCCGGCCTGGTTCATCTTTCTGGCGCATGTCGGTGAATTTACGGCCAGTTTTGGTGGCAATTTGAAGCTGTTTCTGGGCTTTGTTGGGCTAAGCTTGTCGGCCCTGGTCCGCACCGCGTTTCGCCCCCGGCATTGGCGCATCACCTCTACTGTTCATCAGATGGAGCAGACCGGGCTCAAAGCCCTGCCGCTGGTTGTGCTGCTCAGTTTTCTCATTGGCGCTGTGATCGCCTATCTGGGCGCGACGGTTCTACGCGATTTCGGTGCTGAAATGTTTGTTGTCGATCTGACTGTCATGGCGTTCTTTCGCGAGATGGGCGTATTGCTGACGGCCATCATTCTGGCCGGACGCACCGCCAGCGCGTTTGCCGCCCAGATCGGTACGATGAAGTCGCGCGAGGAGATCGATGCCATGCAAACACTGGGGCTCGACCCGGTCGTCTTGTTGGTACTTCCCCGGATGGTGGCGCTGATCTTCATGCTGCCCATCCTGGCTACGGCTGCCGCCCTGGCGGGCACAGCCGGCGGCATGACGGTATCTGCGCTGTCGCTCGACATCGGGCCTGAACTGTTCATGTCACGAGTGGAGGAGACACTGGATCTGAACCATTATCTGGTGGGGCTGGCCAAGGCACCCCTGTTCGCCATCGTGATTGCCATGGTTGGTTGCCTGGAAGGATTCAAGGTTACCGGCACAGCTCAGTCGGTGGGCGAGCGCACGACCAGTGCCGTGGTGCAGTCGATCTCGCTGGTGATCGTCATTAATGCGCTGGCGGCTGTATTCTTCATGGAGCTTGGCTGGTGACCGACGTGGATGTCTCTCCAGAGGCCGTGATTCGTGTGCGTGGTCTGCGTAACCAATTCAATTCCCATGTCGTCCACCAGGGTCTGGATCTCGACGTCGAGCGCGGTGAGATCTTTGGCGTAGTGGGCGGTTCGGGATCCGGCAAGTCGGTGCTGATGCGAGCGGTGCTGGGTTTGAGGCCGCCGCAGGCCGGCACCATCGAGGTGCTGGGTCAGCGTATTGACGGCCAGGAGTTGGAACGCAGCCGGGTCAGACGACGCACCGGCGTGTTGTTTCAGGACGGCGCACTGTTTTCATCTCTGACCGTGCGGGAGAATGTCGAGGTTCCGATCAAGACGCATTACCCGGATATGCCTGCATCGTTGCGTCGTGATCTCGCCCGGTTGAAGATTCGCATGGTGGGGTTGTCCGAGTCGGCAGGGGCTAAACTTCCCGCGGAATTATCGGGCGGCATGCGCAAGCGAGCGGGTCTGGCCAGGGCACTGGCGGTGGATCCTGAACTGTTGTTTCTCGATGAACCCACGGCCGGGCTAGATCCCATCGGTGCCGCAGAATTTGACGATCTACTGGCCACCATGAGGCAGGCGTTGGGATTGACTGTTTTTCTCATCACACATGATCTTGATACGCTTTATGCCATCTGTGATCGCGTGGCTGTAATCGGCGATGGACGGATTCTTGTCGCCGGACCGTTGTCAGAGATTGAAGAGTTCGATCACGAATGGGTACAGGATTATTTTCACGGCCCGCGCGCACGTGCGGCGGGTGGGGCCAGTCGGTCCGGGAGCTGAACGCCTTATGGAAACTCGAGCCAACCATGTTCTGATTGGCGCCTTTACGGTCGCTGGACTTCTTTTAATGCTTGTGATCGGCCTTTGGGCGGCCCGTTACACCGCCGATGATGCCTGGAAGGATTATGAAGTCGTATTCGAACACCCGGTCAGTGGTCTGTCGGTCGGATCGACGGTCCAGTACAACGGTATCAATATGGGCAGCGTGCGTGAGCTCTTTCTGTCGCCGGAAGATCCGAGCAAAGTGACGGCACGGATTCGCCTGGAGGCAGATGCCCCGGTACGCGAAGACACCGTCGCCAGGCTCACCGTCTCGGGTCTTACGGGCATGGGTTTCATTCAGCTTCGTGGCGGTAGCCCGGACAGTCCCGCACTGGATCCGCTGCCGGACGGGACGCCGCAGCGGATTTATGCCGAAGAATCGGGTTTACAAAAACTCATCGAGGCTTCGGAGGATATCGCTTCCATGGCCGCCGAGGTCATGCTGCGATTGCTCGACTTTCTCAGTGAAGAAAACATAGACCGTGTTTCTCATACCTTGGATAACGTCGATCGAATGTCTGAAACGGTACTGGCTGAAACCGAAGTCATTACCGAGACCATTCATAATCTGCATCGGGGTAGCCAGAGTATTGCCGGCGTGCTTGATAGCTCGAAGCAACTTATCGAAAATATGACTTCGGTATTGTCCGACATTGAGGAGCACGTCATCGCCGAGTTGCCGGAACTTACCGGTGACCTCAAGCGCACGCTCGATTACCTGGCGGTAGCGTCCAACCGTATTGATCGCATACTGGCCGACAACGAGGCCATCATGAGTGAATTCGGTGTGGAGGTGCTCACGCCGATGGGCCCGGCCGTGCAGGAATTTCGCCAGCTTGTGCGTGATCTTTCGCGTCTGAGCACTCGTTTCAAACGCCACCCGACCCGCTTTCTTCTCGGCGGCGATCAGCCAGAGGAGTACCAGCCGCAGTGATTGCTCTCAACCACCGATTCCGATCCCTGACCGTGACGGCCATTGTCCTGGTCGCCATCACGACTTCTGGCTGCATGCTGACTCGTTCTCCGACATCAATGACGATCATTGCGCCGGAGGTGGATATGACGGTTGATGAAAACTGGCCTGAGGTTGACTGGAGCTTGCTTGTTCAGCGTCCATTCGCCGATCAGATGCGCAATTCTGACCGAATCCTGGTGCGCGTGTCGCGATCGAGATTGCAACCCTGGCCAGAGTCGGCGTGGCTCGACAGCATGCCTGATATGGTCCACAGTCTGTTGATACAGTCACTTGAAGATTCCGGGCGCTTTGCCGGAGTGGGGCGGGCCGGGGGGATGCGTTCGCAATTTGGTCTGGTCAGCGAAATCCGACGTTTCGAGATCGTCGATGAAGGCAGAGGTGGTCTGAGTGTTGCGCTGGCTTTGCAGGCAAACCTGATTCATCAGGCAAGCGGTCGGGTCATGGCGACCCAGTCATTTGAACACGATGAAGCTGTGAGTGGAACTTCGCTCGATGAGATCATCTACGCTTTCGAGCAAGCCATGGGCGATCTGTTTGGCGAGCTTGCGGGCTGGTTGCTGGCATCCGGCCAAACGGCATCTGCAGACCTTGACAATGGACGTGATCGCCGGCCGATGCGCAGTCGTGATGATTGAGGGGTTACCGCAGAATAGCGAACAAGGGTTCAAGGCGTTTCCGTAATTGCGGCAAGTGGGGCCGCAGGCGCTCACTTTCTCCACGTTCGATCATCTGCAGTGCCTCTTCCAATCCTGGCGTTGCCGGTTCGGTCTGTGCAGGTTTTGCAAGATCGGTTGCCGTTTCCGGCGATGCAATGGTTCCGGACAGGCCGTCTTCAAGCAAGCGGGCCGCATCGAGTCTTCCGTCCACGCGAACAGGCTGGATCAGGAAACGGCAGCTTACTTCCAGGGAGTTTCCATTACCAGTCAGTCCAAGCTTGTCGAGGTCCGGCAGGAATCGTTCCTGAAGAATTTCAGCGCCATGCGGCTCGGTCGCCGGTAGCATAAAGGTAAAGCTTTCCCTGCCGGACCTGAACACCGTGTCCTCTTGGCGAATGCTTTGCGCCAGCATTCCTCCGATGCGGCCGAGCGCCCGATTTGCAAAAGGTTCACCCAGATCTTCGAGCAGCAGTTCCAGTCCGCTCAGTTGTAAATGCATCAAGGTCAATGACTGATCGTGTCGTGCTGCGAAGCTGATGGCCTGGGCAAGGCGCTGCTCACAGTAGCTGCGGTTGCCCAGACCGGTGGACTGATCAAGATGATAGTCGCGTTGAAGGTCGCGGAGTTGCTGCCGTGAGCGCCCAGAGTCGACGTGGGACCTGGCGCGTGCCATCAATTCCGAGTCCTGGAAGGGTTTGGTGAGAAAGTCGGTGGCACCGTGTTCCAGCGCGCGTTCGCGCATCTGCTCACAATCTTCCGAACCGGTAATCAGCACAACGGGAAGATCCGCAAGTCGCGAGGAGTCGCTGTTGCGAACCTGGTCGAGCAGTTCAAAACCACTCTTGCCCGGCATCTGCAGGTCGCTAAACAGGATCTGGATATTCTCGTCGGTGTTGAGGATTTCCCAGGCCTGTTCCGCGGATTCGGCAACGACCAGATCAAATGCCCGGCCCAGAATCTTGTTCGCACACATGCGCATCAGGCGACTGTCATCGACAAACAGGATGCGGCCTCGAGATTGCGGATTTGGTTTGGTTGCGGCATTCATACATGTCATGTTGCAATTTCCGGGCCAGAGGTGGGGAGTGTTTGTCGACAATCAAGAAGCACGGCAAAAAATCGACATTGTCCCGCCGCTTTGCCTGTCCGATTGCCTCGTTTGAAGGCAATGAAGTGGCACAGGTCGGCACAAATGGTCAGGGCAGGGAAGGGGCCGCGCCAGCAGTTCGGTTGGCTGCGACTGACGGTTGATTGCTCTTCCGTGCACTCGGCACCCCGCCGGGTCTCTCGACCTGCAGTCTCTTGAAAGCCGGCTGGCTGCTGCTATATCAATCGGTAACAGGTGAAGTGTTTTAACAGAAGGCTACTTCAGGAGGTTGAAATGGACCTGCAGAAATTCAGTCCGTGGAATTGGTTCAAGCGTGAAGAGCAGGGCGGAAGCGGTGAATTGTTGCCGGCGCGGCGCGACGACGACCCAATGACCCGCATGCATCGCGAAATGGATCGCCTGTTCGAAGATTTCTTTGGCTCTTTCGACAAACCCTCGAACTGGCATTCCGAGCTGATACTCAAGCCCAGTATCGACATCGCCGAGTCGAAGAAGGCTTATCGCATATCCGTCGAAGTGCCGGGTGTCGACGAAGACGACATCGACCTCACCCTGGATGGCGACGCACTCATCATCTCCGGTGAGAAGCGCCAGGAAAGCGAGGACGATGAAGAAGGTTTTCACCGGGTCGAGCGCAGCTACGGCAGTTTCCGGCGGGTGCTGACGTTGCCGACCGATGCCGACCCCGACGGCATCTCGGCAAAATTCA
>SKXY01000267.1 GCA_007128175.1 Wenzhouxiangella sp.
ATCAGCATCAGGTTGTCGGGGTTCCGGGCCAGGGCCCGTTCCAGTTCGGCAATGGCCTGCTCGTTCTCACTCCAGGCCGTTGTCAGACCCGCGTTGATGACATCCGGCTCCGGCACGTCGGTCCAACTGACCTGGTGCTGCATGGCCTCGATCTCGGCCGAGATGACCCAGCCGCTGACACTGCTCGGTGGCGAGTCCGGCGGCGTCGTCACCAGCAGCGCAACCACCAGGGAGGCAGCAACGGCCAGGCCACTGGCAATCCGGCCGAACCACTGTTGCTGCTCTCGGGCGATGCGGGACTTAATTGCCTGCCAGGAGCCCACATCCGGATCAGCCTGCCGCGGCAGGCCGGCGAGTCTCTCATCGAGTGTTCGGTCGTCAAGCGTCATGACAGCGTTTCCTTGAGTATTTGGCGCGCACGGTGGAGCTGTGCCTTGGAGGTGCCGACTTCCACGTTCAGGGTTGTGGCGATCTCCTGGTGACTGAAACCCTCCAGGCAGAACAACACCAGCACGTCACGAGCGCGTGTCGGCAACTGTGCGATGGCACGTTCCAGGTCGAGATCGGTAGCTGGCCACGGGGGTTCGGTTTCGCTCAGGTGCGGCAGCGCATCATCCGTTCCCGAAACTTTCAGCCGCCGACGATCGGCCAGCGCGACGTTGACGGCCAACTGTTTCAGCCAGCCGCCGAAACGTTCGGGTTCACGCAATTGCTCCAACTTCTGCCAGGCCTGGACGAAGCTGTCCTGCAGCAGGTCCTCGGCCAGGCCGCCGTCGCCGCCGGCCAGCCGCCACAGCAGGGGCCGCATCCAGCCGGCATGGCGCTGGTAGAGGCCGGCAAAAGCATTGCGATCCCCGTTGCGCGCGGCGAGGACAAGATCGGTGTCCTGCTCGGCGGGCGCGGTCTGCTGATTGAATTGCGCTTGCATGCCCACAATGATGCGCCCGATTCGCGAAAGGTTGGAAGCTGCCGGAAGTACTGGTAGCTGCCGCTCATTGACAACACTCCACAAGACGCCGGGAATGCGCTCCGGCGGCACACCGGCCCACCAGAAGGTGACCATCACCAGGCTCAGGCTGAATATGCACGATTGGCGGAGTGAGCGGTCCATGCCCTGATAGATGCAACAGGACACGAAATGGTTGGAACGGGGGAAGAAACAGATGCCGGGCTGAGCTCTTCAGCGAACAGCCCCCGGCACAGCTTCAATCAAACAGTTCTGCGCAGCTCGGCGCTTCGCCGACGTCATCGATTCTCTCGCGCGAGACGGGATTGAATCGGTAGATTCCGGCCGCCGGGTGGCGATCTGATCTGACGCGGTTTTCGCAGGTGACGGCCACGCCGGGACGGGCGCCTTCGTGAAGTGCTTCGGTGCCGACTGGGTCACCATCCAGCAGGATCGCGCCGCAGCGGCTGCCGTCTCTCAGGCGTTGGGGTTCTTCAAGCGGGTCGAGCTGGCCTTCGTCATTGACGATAAGCACTTTGTAGTCATTGGCACCGCTGTCGAGTTGCAGGTGGCCGTCATCGGTCACGGCAAATGGATGTACTGATGCCCCGCACACGCGCATTACCGGGGTCTGTTCCACTTGCGCGTATTCCCTGCCGTACCAGAGCCGGCCTTCGTCCGCGCGCCAGTAGAGCAATGCATGGCGTTCTTCCTCGCTTGCGGTCATCACCTGGCCGGTGGCCAGGTACTGGTAGCTGTGTACGCAGCCGGAGATGGCAACGGCAAGGATCAGGGCAACCGGGGCGGTCATTCTGTTCATGTTCAGTTCCTCGTGAGCAGGTCCACCAGGCGGTCGCCGATCATGGGTTTACTCCAGTAGGCGACATGGGCTGCCAGCCATTGATCACCCGAGGTGACCGGGTGCCCGCGCAGCAACCAGTTCGAAGCCTTCACCGATGGCCCGTAACGTTCCTCGACGGGCCCTTTCACTCCATCGATATCGCAGGGTTTGCCGAAGACACTGCCGCTGACGACCGGATCGAGCCGGTTGTAATAGTTGTACCAGGGGAACAGGCTGTAGTTGCTGTCACGGATGCTACGGATGGTTCGCTTCCTGAATAACTCCATGCCAGCGATATTCAGTGCAAGACCCAGTGGGCTGCCCATGCTGACATACCCTTGCACGGGCCAGGTCGATCGGTCATCGCCCTTGAAGTAATGACCGTTTCCGATGAGATCGTTGATGACATCCAGTGCGTAGATGGTACCGAGGCTGTGGGCAACGACGATGACCTGGTTTTTCGATCGGTATGACTTGAGGATCTCGTCTTTGAGACCCTTGCGGATTTTGTGCGCGGTGCTGGTTTTCTTCGCCGCGGTGACCACGTCGCCCACCAGGTCGATTACGACCTTCAAGGCCCTTTTGGCCAGGGGCTTGCTTGCGGTAATCGCCCGGGCTATCCGCCGATAGAATTCCTGCGCGTCGTTATTGATGTTCTCGTAGTGGTAGCCCCTGACGTCGAATTCCTTGTCGATATGGATATCCGCCAGTGACTGATTGATCAGCGTGCGGACCTGCTCCTCGCAGTTGATGTCCGCGTCTTCACCGGTTTGTACGCCATGGATGACGACGATGTGCGCCGGCTTTCGAAAGTCAACAGGCATACTGCTCCCCTCCTCCCAGGTTCGCCCGAATACCCGGTCAGGCTAGCATTTTGGAAGGTTGGGTTCCAGCGCCGGACGGTGCCGGGCATTGATCAGTCAGTGGACAAGTACGACGGTGGTCGTGCAGCTCTTGTGTGGGCGCTGAGTGCCGTTACCGTGATCAGGATCAGAGCCATGCCCAGGATCTGCGCGATCACCAGGCTTTCGTGGAGGACAACGACTCCAAACAGCGAGGCGGTGACCGGTTCGACCATGGCGATGATGGAGGCCACGGCGGGTGCCGTGTGGTTCAGGCCAATGATGTAGAGCACGAAGGACACCCCGGCGCCGAACACGCCCAGTATGACGAAAAACGGCCAGTCCGGTGTAGTCAGGGCTACCATCATCTGGTCAGTATCGCCCGGCCACACGAGGATGGCGGCAAGGACGGCAAATGCAATGGCCAGAATCGCCTGCGGACTGCCGTGCGGTGCGGCGTACTTGAAACCGAAGATGAAAACCGCGTAGGACAAGCCGGCCAGCAGCCCCGATCCGACGCCAATGGCGGTGACACCGCTCGCGCCGACATCGTAAATCTGTGTCAGCAAGACAATGCCGACCATCACCATGGCAATTGCCACCCACTTGGCCATGGTGGGGCTCTCCAGCCTGAGTGCGAACGAAAGTAGGTAGACGAACACCGGGGCGCAGTACATCAACGTCGCTGCGACGGCGACACTGCCGTGGGAGATGCTCAGGAAATAGAACGAGAAATTTCCAGCCACACCGACACCGGCAATAATGGACCAGAACCACAAACGACCATTAGATAGTCCGCTGCCGCGCGGGCTCAGGGCCAGCCAGATGAGGACGACCAGCAGCCCGATCGCCCCCCGGTAAAATGACACCACGAACGGGTTCCACCCATCGGCCATGAGAATGCCGCCGATCCCGCCCGACAGCCCCCAGAAAAGGGCCGCCAGCGCCACGAAAGTTGTGAATTTCACGACATCACCTTACTCGAGCCTCCAGCATCCAGGCCGAGGCGATGAACGCCCCGAAATCCTGCAGTTGCTCTGCCTGCATCTTACGGAAAATCACACAATTCGGTGCTGATGATTGATCAGAAGCTGGAACCCGGCTGTTTGAGGAATTCGATTTCCTCTGTCGTGGATTGGCGCCCCAGTATTTGGTTGCGATGCGGGTAGCGTCCGAATCGATCGATGATGACCTTGTGCTTCAGTTCGAACTCGTGATTCTCGGGCGGCGCATATTCGCGATAGAGCCGCTCGGCTTGTACATGTATGAGCTGCGATTCGCTGTGCATGTAAGGCAGTAGAAGAAAGGCACGTTCGGTTTCATCGAGTGGATCGAGCGCGCCAGCAGCCAGCGCTTCCTGGGCCAGGGCCAGAGCCATGGCGTCATTGGCGAAAGCGGCCGCGGTATTACGGTGGATGTTGCGCGAGAACTGATCTAGCACAATGATTTCAGCCAGACGTCCCCTTGCATACTCGCGCCACTTGAAAAGTTCTGCGCGAGCGGCCTGTTCCAGCAGCGGGTGGAAGCGTTGCCTGATCTGCTCGTCGAAGTCCGGATCCGAAGCCCACCACATCTTCGGCTCGATTTCCTTGAACCAGAACTCAAGTACGTCTTGATATTCCATCAAGCGGTCCTTGTCGGGTCATTATCGGTTGCGCGGGTCATCCGCCGGATCGATATATTCAATTCCCCAGGGGCCGGTGCCGTGGAGCTGGATGATGGTCTCGCCTTCGGCATAGCCGAACATCGGGTCACCCGGTGGCATGATGGCGACGCTGCCCACCGCGAGCTCTCGTGTTTTGTCCTTGTCGAATTCTCTGCCGTGGGCGAAGTGCAGCTTTCCCTGCAGTACCGTCAACCGCTCGTAGGCAGGGTGAATATGCGGAAGGATGCGATAGCCGTCTTGCATTCTGAGGCGAAAAGTGAACGGTTCGGATGCCGAGATATCACCCTCGATGAAAGCGATCTCCGCGCCCTCGCCCATCGATGCCACTGGCCCCCAGTGCATTTGATCTGGCGTCATCATCATGTGACCTCCGCCCCGGTAGACATCGTCGTCGGCAGTTGCGACCAGGGCGAGAATCAGCATTCCGACCAGGGTGAAAGTGCTGGCGGCGAGCTTCATGACCATCTCCACAGAAAGTGCATGGAATGTCAGTTTAGCGACTCAGGCCGAACGCCGTCAAAACCGGCATCGCCGGTGAGGCGGTGTCTGAGAACAACGGGAATTCAGTCGAGGTGACGATTGAAGAATTCGAGGACTTTTTTGCTGGCCCGCTCGTGAATCTCAGGGCGATTGTTGTCGGGATCGGTGCAGAACAGGCCGAGACGTTCGCGACCAGTATCCGTGCAGAGTGACAGGAAGCTGTAGTGGCCGGCGCTTTCGATGGTGCTCAGTTCGGCATCTTCAATGAAACGAGCGAAATGTTCGGCATTGGTGGCCGCGGGAGCAACAGTGTCTGCACCAGCGGCGAGTATGCCGACCGGGACGACGATTGGCATCAGGCCACGCTCGGTGAAGGTACCGCCCAGGGCAGGAGCAATGGCGAACACGGCCGCAAAGCGATCGTCTCGCCAGGATTCGTCATGCTCGGCCAGCGAGGCCTGGACGTGCGGTTCAAGTTCGGCTTGCCGGAAGGCGTCCGCACTTCCGGGAAATTCGGCCTGGGGTTCGCAGGTGGCGTCGCGCTGGGGGCTTTCGCAAAAGACATCGAAGGCTTCCAGGCTGGTGATGCCGCCGGCCAGCGAGATAACGGCATAGCCGCCCAGTGAAAAACCGGCCGCGCCAACGCGAAGCCCATCGATATGCTCACCGATCTCGGAGTCTTCCAGCAACTGATCCAGCACGGCGGACAGATCACGAGTCCGTTCCCACCAGAGCATGAAGCCTTCGGGCCTGTAGGGGTCACCGGCCGAAGTGTTGCCGTGATGGTTGACGGCGGCAACGATGTAGCCGTTCTGGGCCAGCGTGGTGGCCAGCCACATCAGATGGATGCCGGCGCCGCCAGTGCCATGGGAAAGCAGGATCAGTGGATAGCGATCCTCGGCCCGCGATACGGCTGGATTGCCCTGCGCCCTGCCGGCGATGAACAACGGATCTTCCGGGTTGCCGATGGTGACCTCGAAAGTGTCCTGGGTGGCATCGGTCGGATACCACAGCGTGGTCGCGAGCGGCCGCGGTTCGTCTCCGCCCCACTCGGTGCGTTCGGGATCGGTGTAATCGCGCGAGCTCATGCCGACCGGCTTGACGTCGGTTTCATCCGTGGCGGTGTCGTCTCCGGCAATGGTCAGGGCGGGAAGCAACAGGCAGACAAACAGCAACTGGTGGAATCGGATTGCAGGCATGAGTCCTTGACTCTGGTGGAATCGGCATA
>SKXY01000099.1 GCA_007128175.1 Wenzhouxiangella sp.
CAAGTAGATAATCAGGTTGATATTTCGGTCATTAGAATCTGTTTCGGATTTGGTGCTTCGGATTTAAGCTTTCAGCGCGCAATTCACCCCCTGAAAGCGAGGAGTTTACGAATCCCCTATCGGCAACTCTGAACAGCCGAAGGCTTGAATGATGTACTCAGATCCGTCCTCGACGAACAGAAGTTCTGTGGCGATGGTGAATGACCAGCAGCGTGGAAATCAACAGCGAGATCAGGAAGATGATCAATGGTTGCACCTCGCCGAAACGTGGTTCGATTCGCTGGCTGATCGAGCGCATGTTTTCGCTGAACTCTTGTGCCGCCTGGATTACCGGCCGGGCCTGCTCACCCAGATCCACCCTTCCCGAGACTCCGTCGACCTCCAGCCAGCAATGATCCGCCGGGGTCGATCCACTCTGTCCCGTTGGTGGCACCTGCACGCGAAAATTCAGCCTTCCCAGGTTATACCGCTCCAGCGAGGCTCGAAAATCCTGGCAGTCATGCGGCTCGGCCAGGATGACCAGAAAACGCTCGGTCATGTACGGCGGCCAGACCCTGACGACGAGCATGTTGAGCGCGGTGGTGAGCAGCAACAGCAACAAAACCACACGCAGCAACAGTCCGAATAAACCGTATGGTGCCTCAAGCTTGCCTGGTCCGGTTCTTGTTTGCATTCCCCACTCCCTCTCCCTGCAGCCTCCGGTGAGTTTAGCCACCGCAGCCATGGCCGGCAACCCCGCAACTTACACCCTGCAAATCACAACCGTGGCGGACGACGATGGTCGGTGGCCTGCTCGTACGCGTAAGCCATGGCAAGCAATTCCGGTTCACTCCAGGCGCGGCCGAAAAATGACAGGCCGACAGGCAGGCCGTCGATCAGCCCCATGGGCACGGTAATGACGGGGTAGCCGGCGCGCGCGGCCGGCGTACTCGAGGAAATCAGCAGGTTGTCACCCAGGGTGAGATCGGTCTTCCATGCAGGGGAACCCGAGGGTGCGACCAGGGCGTCCAGTCCGTGCTCGTCCATGACCCGGTCGATGCCGTTTTCGCGGGTTTCCTGATGCATGGCCAGCAGTGCATTGCGATACAGCTCACTGTCCAGGTCCCCACGCTGGGAGGCCATGAATATCCGACTGCGATCAAAGCGCGCCGTCTCCTCGGGATCGTCGCGTATGGCCTCGATCAGGCCATCGAAATCGGCCACCGGAGCGCCGTCCCCCAGCCCTGAAAAATACTCATCTAGGCCGGCGCGAAACTCATGCAGCAACACCTCCAGGGCCAGGGCGCTGACATCCTGTTCGGCGATCTGCTCGACCTCCACGATCTCGGCCCCGGCCGCCTCGAGCGCTTCGACAGCAGCATGCGTGAGGGCATCGACCCGGTAGTGAACGCCCATGGGCTTGGTGTACAGGCCGATGCGCCGCCCTTCGAGGGCATCGGCATCCAGGTAGCTCGTGTAGTCGTCGCTGCGATGTTCGTCGGCCTCCCCGGTGGCCGAATCTTCGGGATCGGTGCCGGCCAGCACACCCAGCACGGCAGCTGCCTCGCTCACCGTACGCGTCATCGGGCCGGGGCTGTCCATCGAGCGCGAAATCGGAATGACGCCGGAGCGGCTAACCAGCCCTACCGTCGGCTTGAGCCCGACGATACCGCTGGCCTGGGCCGGACAGACAATCGAGCCGTCGGTTTCGGTGCCAACGGTAAATGCCGCCAGGCTCGCACTTGTCGCGACCGCCGAACCCGAACTGGAGCCACAGGGGTTGCGGGTGGTGTCGTAGGGATTGTGCGTCTGTCCGCCGAGCCGGCTCCAGCCGCTGGAGGAAAATGAACTGTGGAAATTGGCCCACTCGCTCAGGTTGTTCTTGCCCAGGATGACCGCGCCGGCCTCGCGCAGTCGTTCGACGATGAAGGCATCGCCCGGCGGTATCGAACCTTCGAGGAGCTTCGAGCCGGCCGTGGTCGGCATGTCGCCGGTATCGATATTGTCCTTGAGCAGCACGGGAATGCCATGCAACGGGCCACGCGAGTGACCGTCGGCCAGCTCCTCGTCAAGCCGGGCCGCCTTTTCCAGTGCCCCTGCGTTGACCGTGAGCACCGAGTTCAGCGCAGGACCGTCGCGGTCCAGCGACTCGATCCGCGCCAGGTAGGCACGAACGATATCGGTGACGGTGAATTCGCCTTGCCCGTATCCGGCCTGCAGTTCGGCGATGCTCACCTCGGCGACATCAGGCTGATCATCGGCGAGTGCCGGGGCAAGTGGCGATACGACAAGCGACAGAACCAGGAGCGCCGGAAGGTGCTGCATGAAACATCCCGTTGATTAATCAAAAAGTTATGATGCGAGTGTAACCGAACCTGCCGCAAGGGCCACAGCGGCACTTGACAGGCGGCGAGAAGTCTGCTTTAAATGCGTCTCATGAACGCTGAACACCGCCACCAAAGCTTCTGTGCCATGTGCATGTGTATGTCCGCCTCTGCTGCGGGCTCGTGCACGGCTGTGTTCTGATTTCATACTGACGCAAACCTGACCACGAACCAACCCGCAGCGTCGAGACGCTGGCGGGTTTTGTCGTACCTGAAACTCCCCTCCCCGTCTCCACGCTGCGGCACGAGAAGTCCGGCATCACGCCGCTTGCTTCATCAACGCCAAGGAGACGACCATGTCCAGTACCACCGACAAACCGAAACGCTTCGAGACCCTGCAGGTCCACGCCGGCCAGCAGCCGGCGCCAGGCACCAATGCCCGGGCCGTGCCGATCTACCAGACCACCTCGTACACCTTCGACAACGCCGACCACGGCGCGCGCCTGTTCGCGCTGGAAGAGTTCGGCAACATCTACTCGCGCATCATGAACCCCACCACCGACGTGTTCGAGCAGCGCGTGGCCGCGCTCGAGGGCGGAGTGGCTGCCCTGGCCACCGGCTCGGGGCAATCGGCCCAGCTGGTCACCATCACCACCCTCGCACAAGCCGGCGACAACATCATTGCCAGCGCCTCGCTCTACGGCGGCACCTACAACCAGTTCAAGGTGTCACTGCCCAGGCTCGGCATCGACGTGCGCCTGGTCGAGGGCGACGACCTGGCAGCGTTCGAAGCACAGATCGACGACCGCACCCGCGGGATCTACGTCGAAGCCATCGGCAACCCCGGCTTCCACATCCCCGACTTCGAAGGACTGTCGAAACTGGCGAAGAAACACGGCCTGCCGCTGATCGTCGACAACACCTTCGGTGCGGCCGGCTACCTGTTTCGGCCGATCGAACACGGCGCCGACATCGTCGTGCAATCAGCCACCAAGTGGATCGGCGGCCACGGCACCTCCATCGGCGGGGTGATCGTCGATGCCGGACGCTTCGACTGGGGCAACGGCCGTTTCCCCCTGTTTACCGAACCGGCACCCGGCTATCACGGACTGAATTTCTGGGAAACCTTCGGCCCGGACGGTCCATTCGGCAACATCGCCTTCATCATCCGCGCCCGCGTCGAGGGACTGCGCGACCTCGGCCCGGCCCTGAGCCCGTTCAACAGCTTCCTGTTCCTGCAGGGCCTGGAAACCCTGTCGCTGCGAGTCCAGCGCCACGTCGACAACACCCAGGCGCTGGCCGAATGGCTTGATAGCCATCCTTCGGTCGAATGGGTGAACTATCCCGGCCTGCCCGACCATCCCTGGCACCAGCGCGCCAGACACTACTTCCGGCACGGCTTCGGCGCGGTGCTGACCTTCGGCATCCGCGGCGGCGAGACGGCCGGGCGCAAGTTCATCGACAGCGTCGAACTGGCCAGCCACCTGGCCAACGTCGGCGATGCCAAGACGCTGGTCATCCACCCGGCCTCGACCACCCACCAGCAGTTGAGCGACGACGAACGCCGCGCCGCCGGGGTGAAGTCCGAACTGATCCGCGTCTCGGTCGGCATCGAACATATCGATGACATCATCGACGACTTCAGCCAGGCCTTTGAACGCGCCGGTCTGGAGGCGGCGGCGTGATGAGCGAGCTCAAGTCCGTTCACATCGAGCACCCGCCGCCGCTGGAGGGCGGCGGTCGGCTCGAGCGGCTCGAGATTGGCTATCGCAGCTGGGGCAGGCTCGATGCCGGTGCCGGCAATGCCGTGCTGGTCTGCCCGGCACTGACCGGCGACGCCGATCTGGAGGCGTGGTGGCCGGGCCTCATGGGGCCCGGGCGTGCGCTGGATCCCAACACCGACTTCATCATCTGCCCGGATGTCATCGGTGGCTGCGGCGCCACCAGCGGCCCCCGCAGCCGCAGCGGCAGCGGCCGGCGCTGGAAAAAGCGCTTTCCCGCCGTGAGCGTGCGCGACATGGTCGGTGTCCAGCAATTGCTGCTCGAGCGGCTGGGTGTGCGGCGATTGAAGCTGGTCATCGGCGGGTCGCTCGGCGGCATGCAGGCGCTGGAATGGGCCGTGGGCCAACCCACCCGAGTCGAAGCAGCTGCCGTCATCGCCGCCCCGGCGCGCCAGTCGGCCTGGGCCCGGGCCCTCAACCATGCCCAGCGGCGGGCGCTTGACAGTCACGGCGATATCGAACTGGCGCGGATGATCGCCATGCTCAGTTACCGCCACTGGGACAATCTCGACAACCGCTTCAACGACGCCGACCAGCACCCGCACCCGGCCGAGGCGTGGCTGGACCACCACGGCAAGGCACTGAAAGCCCGCTTCGATCCGGTCAGCTACAGCCGGCTGATGGCGGCAATGGACAGCCACGACATCGGCCGCGGACGCGGCGGCTGGCGTTCGGCGCTGGCGCGTACCTGCACACCGGTCCAGGTCATCGCCATCACCTCCGACCTGCTCTATCCGCCTCGCGACCAGCAATTGCTGGCCGACGCCCTGCCCACCGCACGCCTCGACTGGCTCGATGCCCCCCAGGGTCACGATGCCTTCCTGATTGAACAGGACCGGGTCGAACGCCTGGTATCCGATTTTCGCCGGCAACTCGACGAGCCGGCACGGCCTTCACTGGAGATCTGCCCATGACCGCCTCACCCCCTTCCCTGCAGTTCCCGACCACCACCCGATCCGGTGGCGCGCACGTTGAACGCATCCGCCGTCCCGTGCACCGACCGCGCCCGATCAACGTGGTGCTGATCGGTCACACCGGCCAGGTCGGATCGGCCCTGCGCTCGCGCCTGGCCGAGCCGGGCATTGATCACTTGCGGCCACGCCTGGAACTGGCCGAGACCGTCAACCGCAGTCAGCATCAGCGCATTCGCAACGCCGAAATCCTGACCACCGAGCGCAGTCCGACGACATTCGGTGGACTGGTGCGGCGCCTGCGCCGGGCCGGTCGCCCGGCCGTCGTGGTCGACTGCACCGCAGATGCCAGGCTGCCCGAGCTCTACCCGGGCTGGCTCGAACGCGGCATCGGCGTCGTCACCCCGAACAAGCACGGACTGGCCGGGCCGAACGAGCTCTACGAATCCATCCATGCCGCCGCCCGCTTCGGCCGCGCCCCGCTGGCCTACAGTGCCACGGTCGGTGCCGGTCTGCCCATCCTGAGCACATTGGCAAGGCTGGCCCGGTCCGGGGAACGGCCGGTGCGCATCGAGGCCGTGCTCTCGGGCACCCTTTCGCATGTCTTCGGGCAGCTCGCCGGCGGCGCGGGACTTTCGGCAGCCGTCGCCGACGCCCACCGTCGCGGCTTCACCGAACCCGACCCGCTCGAGGACCTCTCAGGGCGCGATGTCGAACGCAAGCTGCTCATCATGCTGCGCGAGGCCGGACTCAGTCATGTGCCGATCACGCGCGAGCCGGTCGTGCCCGATGACTTCGGTCAGCACATCTTGCCGGGTGAAGATGTCTCTGCCGCACTCGCTCGCCTTGACCAGGACTGGCGTGAACGCGTCAGTCGCGCCGAGCGCGAAAATCGCCGCTGGGTCTACCTGGCCCGCTTCGACGGAGAACGCGCGCAGGTCGGCCCGCAACAGGTCGATGCCGACAGCCCGTTCATC
>SKXY01000141.1 GCA_007128175.1 Wenzhouxiangella sp.
CTCAAGCAACACCTGGTTCTCGACAAGGCGCAGGTGACCGAGACCTCGGAGCTGCTGGCGCGTCTCGGTCCGGAACTGGAAGAAGCGCGTGAGCTGGAAACGGCCGCCGTCTCCGAGGTCGAACGGATCGAACAAGCGCTGTCGGAATGGCAGGAGCGCTGGCAGGCACACCAGGAACAGTCCAGCAAGGCGTCGAGTAGTACCGAGCTTTTGCGACAACGCATAGAACACATCGATGAGCGCATGAGCCGGTCGGCCGAGCGGCTCAAGGCACTCGACGATGATGGCGGCAGCGAGCTGATCGAACGCCTGGAAGCGGAACGTGCCGAGACCGGGGAAAAGCTGCACGCCACCGACGAGGAAATGGAAACCGCGCGTGAACAGGCCGATTCGCAACGTGCCGCCATTGCCGGCCTGCGACGCGATATCGAGGCTTTGCGCAATGAACTGGAGTCGGCCCGCGCCAGACGCCATGAGCGCCAGGCACGCATCGAGTCGCTGCGACTGCTCAATCGTGACGGTGGCAATGTCGAAGAGCTCGATGCCTGGCTCGAGGAGCGATCGATTGACGCCGAATCCCGGGTCATGTCGGCGCTTGAGTTGAATGACCCGGCCTGGACGCGCGCCGTCGAGACGGTGCTGGCTGCCTGGCTCAAGGCGGTACGGGTCGGAGAGGTCGACGAGTTTCTGGAAGGCGAGTTGCCGCCAGCCGGTCTGATGCTGGTTGACGGCCGCGGATTCTCCGCCAGCGCCGGCACGCTGGCGGAGAAGGTCACCGGCGCCGGGGCACTGGCACCGGTGTTGGGACGCGTCTATCCGGCGGAGAACCTGGCCGCTGCAAGGCAACGACTCGCCGGGCTCTCGGAGCATGAGTCGGTGGTCACACCGGAGGGCGTTTGGCTGGGGCGCGGCTGGATTCGACAGCCAGAGGCCGACGAGGCCGGAACCGGTTTGCTGGAGCGGGAGCGCGAGATTCGAGAGCTTGTCGTCGAGACGGAAAACGATGCCGAGCGGATCACGGGCATCGAGGAATCACTCTCCGGCAAGCGCGAGGAACTGGAAACGTCCGAACGCAACCTGACCGAAACAGGTCGTTGTATCGAGGAGATGCAACGCAAGCGTGCTCAGCTGCAAGGCCAGGCCAGCGCGGTTGAAAGCCGGCTGGAATCCGCGCGGCGACAGCGCCAGGCGGCGACCGAAGAACGCGAGGCGCTGGAAAAGCGTCAACGGGAGGATACCGAAGCGGTCGGCCAGGCACGCGCCGAACTGCAGGAGGCCATGACCGCAATGCAGGCTTCCGATTCCGAGCGCGAGCCCCTGGTCAAGGAAAAGGCGTCACTGGACGAGCAGCGGGATGCGGCGCGACGTGCTCGTCGCGAAGCGGCCGGGAAGCGCGAGGCCTTGTCACTGAAGGTCGAGTCTTCACGCGCCGGACTGGAGTCGCTGCGCCAATCAATCGAGCGCATGGATAACCAGGTCGGGCAATTGCAGTCGCGCTACCTCGAGTTGAGCGAGGCTTTGGCCCAGGGCGACGAACCGGTGCTAGCGCAACAAAAACAGCGCGATGAATTGCTGGAGCGACGCCTGGAGATTGAAAAGCGGTTGCGCAAGGCGCGTTCGGAACTTGAAGCGCTGGAGGCGGAGTGGCGCAAGCAGGACGAAACCCGGCAGTCGGCCAGTGCCGGCGCCGACGAAATCCGTACCGAGCAGTCCAGGCGTCAGCTCGAACTGAAGGAAACCCAGCTCAAGGCTGAAGGTATTGCCGCTCGCATCGAGGAACTGGACGCCAGTCTCGAAGCACTGCTTGAAGAACTCCCAGAAGGTGCCGAGGCCGAGAAGTACCAGGCCGAACTGGAGTCACTGGAACAGAAGATTCGCCGGCTGGAGCCGGTCAACCTCGCGGCCATCGAAGAGTACGAAACCGAATCCGAGCGCAAGGAATACCTCGATCGGCAGCATGCCGACCTCGAAGACGCGCTAGAGACCCTCGAGAAGGCCATTGCGCGAATTGACCGCGATACCCGTACCCGCTTCCGCGAAACTTTCGAGCAGGTCAATCGCAACATGGAGAAGCTCTTTCCGCGATTGTTCGGTGGCGGGCACGGGCACCTGGAGATGGTTGGCGAGGACTGGCTGTCGGCCGGCGTGGCCATTCTGGCGCGTCCGCCGGGCAAGCGAATTGCACGTATTCACCTCCTGTCGGGGGGCGAGAAGGCACTTACAGCGGTGTCGTTCGTGTTCTCGATATTCAACCTGAACCCGGCACCGTTCTGCCTGCTCGACGAGGTCGACGCGCCGCTCGATGATGCCAATGTCGGGCGCTTCTCCGACATGGTTCGCGAGATGTCCGAGCAGGTGCAGTTCGTCATGGTGACTCACAACAAGGTCACCATGGAAGTGGCCCACCAGATGTTGGGCGTGACCATGCGTGAACCGGGGGTGTCGCGACTGGTTTCCGTGGACCTAGATCGGGCCGTGGAAATGGCGCGGGCCTGACCAGGCGATGCGACCTTCGGTTACACTCTCGACTGCGCTTCGCAGAAGGTTGGATTCGTGGACAATCTGCGCCTGATTCTCGTCCTGATCGGCATTGTCATCCTGGCGTTGATCGTGCTGCTGCACAAACCGCCTGGGGAAACCCGGCGTAATCATGCCCGCTGGCGGGAGGCCCATCGAGAACGTCGGGAGCCCAGGCTGGGTGATGTCGATGATCGTGCTGACGCGGCCCTTGATGAGGACCCGGCATCTGAAAGCATCGATACGGCTTCGTTTTGGGAAGATGACCGCGTCGGCAGTGCGACCGAACCGCCCGTCAGCCAGTCGGCCGCGCCCGGTGAAACGGGGGTGCCGCGTTCGCCCGACAAGATCGTCTACCTCTACATTTGCCGGCGGGACGAGCGTCGTATCAACGGCTCCGACCTGCTTGATTCGGCCATCAAGGCCGGGCTGAACTTCGGCGAAATGAACATTTTCCATCGTCGCCAGGAAGGGGTGAAACAGCCGGTATTCTCTATGGCCAACCTGACCAAGCCTGGTTACTTCGACCCGGGCTCATGGAACGTTTTCGACACGCCGGGTGTGACACTGTTTCTGACCTTGCCGGCCCCGGTGAGCGCTCTGGACGCATGGGATGCCATGCACGCGACTGCTCAGCGGCTCGGGGAACTGCTCGAGGCGGATGTTCTTGATGACAGTCAATGTCTCTTGACCCGCCAGCGCATCGCTCAGATCCGCGAGGAAATGCGCGAGTATGACCGAACTCACGGTATGGTCGGAGCCCCGAAGGGAGGGGTTGATGGCGGTTGACGATCGGCGTCCCGAAGCGCGGGCCCGATCCTTGCGCGAACAGATCGAAGAGCACAACTACCGCTACTACGTACTCGACGATCCGGTCATATCCGATGCCGAGTACGACCGGCTTTTGCGCGAGCTCGAGAACATTGAGAGCCAGCATCCCGAACTGGTCGTTTCGGACTCACCCACACAGCGAGTCGGGGCGGCTCCCGCCGAGGGATTCGAAACGGTCACCCACGATCTTCCCATGCTGTCGTTGGGCAATGCGTTCGCTGATCAGGAGGTCGCCGAATTCGATCGTCGCATCCGTGACCAGCTCGATGTCGAAACAGTACGCTACTGTGCCGAGCCCAAGCTTGACGGCGTGGCGATCGCCCTGCGTTATGACCGGGGACGACTTGAGCTGGCGGCCACGCGTGGCGACGGTCGCACCGGCGAAAACGTCACCTCCAACGTTCGCACCATCCGGGCCATCCCCTTGAAACTGCGTGGGGAGAATGTCCCCGAGCGCCTCGAGGTGCGTGGCGAGATTTTCATGACGCGGTCGGGTTTCGAACGACTCAACGCGCGGCTGGCTGATGCAGGGGAGAAAACCTTCGTCAACCCGCGAAACGCGGCCTCCGGCAGCCTGCGCCAACTCGATTCCTCGATCACCGCAACCCGCCCCCTGCATTTCTATTGCTATGGGGCCGCCACGACCGACGGGCTTCCAGACAGTCACCGGGAAACCCTGGAGCGGCTGCGCGAGCTCGGAATTCCGGTCAGTGCCGAAGCAAGAACGGTGGACGGGCTCGACGGCTTGCTCGAATACTACGAAGCAATCGGCCGCAGGCGCGGCGAGCTTGATTACGACATCGACGGTGTGGTTTACAAGGTCGATGATCTGGACCAGCAGCGGGAGATGGGGCAGGTCTCGCGTGCGCCGCGCTGGGCGCTGGCGCACAAGTTTCCCGCCCAGGAGGAGGTCACCAGGCTGCTGGATATCGATGTCCAGGTCGGCCGGACCGGGGCACTGACGCCGGTGGCGCGACTCGAGCCGGTGTTTGTCGGTGGTGTCACGGTAACCAATGCCACCCTTCACAACGCCGACGAGGTTCGTCGCAAGGACGTGCGCTCAGGTGATTACGTTGTCGTGCGGCGGGCCGGAGACGTCATTCCCGAGATCGTGCGTTCGATTCCCGAGCGTCGCCAGGGAGAGCCTGAGGCCTGGTCCATGCCGACACATTGTCCCGAGTGCAACTCGGCCGTCGAGCAGGTGGAAGGAGAGGCCGTTGCGCGCTGCACTGGCGGGCTGGTGTGCCCGGCGCAGAGAAAGCGCGCGCTCGAGCATTTTGCCAGTCGCAAGGCCATGGATATCGACGGACTGGGCAGTCGTCTGATCGAACAACTCGTTGACCGGGACCTGGTTCATTCACCAGCCGACCTCTACCGGCTTGATCGGGAGACCCTTTCCGGGCTGGAGCGTATGGCCGGCAAGTCAGCCGACAACCTGCTCGATGCGCTGGAGCGGAGCAAGCAGGTGAAGCTTGGGAGCTTGCTCTTTGCCCTGGGCATTCGCGAAGTGGGTGAGGTCACCGCGCAAAACCTTGCCCGCCACTTCGGGTCGCTCGAGCGACTGGCCGCGGCCGGGGTCGATGAACTGGAGTCGGTACGTGACGTGGGTCCGGTGATGGCCCGGCACATTCGTGCCTTCTTCGACGAGCCGCATAATCAGGAGGTGATCGAGCAACTGATGACCGTTGGCGTTCACTACGAGGCAGCGTCTCCGGTCGAAAGTGCCGAACAACCGTTGTCAGGCTGCACCTACGTGCTCACCGGTTCGCTATCGAAGCGTACCCGGTCGGAGGCCAAGGCGGCACTGGAGGCGCTGGGTGCGAGGGTCACCGGCAGCGTCTCCGGCAGCACCACGGCGGTGATCGCCGGCAGCGAGCCCGGCTCGAAGATCGAACGTGCACGCGAGAAGGGCATTGACATACTCGACGAGGACGACCTGGAGCAATTGCTCGGTTGAACTGAGACAGATCAAGTTCCGCTGCCAGGCTTCGCGTCATCATGTAAGCTGTAATCGACCTAAACTGATCCGGGAGGAAAATAAAAATGAGTGAACATGTCAAGGAAATCCTGGTGCCGATCGACGGCTCCGAGAACTCGATTCGGGCGGCCAGGTTCGGGCTCGAAATGGCCGATGCCATGAGCGTGCCGCTGCGCCTCTTTTACGTATTCCCGGCCGCATCGGTGGAGATCATCGGGATGGCCGGCATGTCGCGTGCCGACATCGATCAGGCCGCCCAGGCTTCCGCCCAGCGGGCTTTCGACAGCATTCGGAAAGAGCTTGGAGAGACGTCGGTCGAGATAGACCAGGAAACCTCGATCGGTGACCCGGCCGAAGAGATCATTCGCTATACCGAAGATGATCACAGCGTCCTGGTCGTCATGGGGCGGCGTGGATTGTCGCGCATGCAGACCCTGCTGATGGGCAGTGTCAGCGACAAGGTCAGCCGCCATGCCCGCAGTCCGATCACCATCGTGACCTGACCGCCGGCAACGGACGGCACGTCCCGTTATCAGCGCCCTGCAGGTGCCTTGCCTGCGGGGCGTTTTTGTATCCCTCACCCATATTGGAAAAGCCGTAAATGTGATATAGTGCACATA
>SKXY01000134.1 GCA_007128175.1 Wenzhouxiangella sp.
ACAAGACCAAGAAGCGCTCGCTGCCGAATCTGCACAGCCACCGCTTCTGGGTTGAAAGCGAGAACCGCTGGGTGAAGCTGCGCGTGTCCACCAAGGGACTGCGCATCATCGACAAGAACGGAATCGACCAGGTCCTGTCCGACCTGCGTGCCCGCGGCGAACGGATTTAAGGAGAAGCATCATGTCAAACAGCGCTCGCGACAAGATCCGCATGGTCTCCAGTGCCGGCACCGGCCACTTCTACACCACCGACAAGAACAAGAAGAACACGCCGCACAAGCTGGAGATGAAAAAGTACGATCCGGTAGTGCGCAAGCATGTGATGTACAAGGAAGGGAAGATCAAGTAGCCAGCCGGCTTTACCGGCTTCAGCTATGCACTGCGCCGCCCATTGGGCGGCGTTTTCGTTATGGGGGGGGTTGAAACGGAAAACGGAAATCGTAAAACGGGCGTGGGCCCGTTGCCTGCGGATATGAAGGTGGGCAAGGGGTAGGCAGGTGGGATTGGTTACGGCCTTTTTCATGGGGAATGTCTGCGTTGTACGCGGATTAGGTTGTTGAGTTTGGCCAGCAATCGGTAGATGTCGGGCTGCAGGGAGTCGGGCGATTCCAGGATGCCGAGGTTGCTCGCAAGCAGAACTTGGGTATCCAGCTCCATCAGAGACCCTCTGGCAATCAGCAGGAAGCGAGCGAAGTCCGCACGACTTCCCCGGCCGGCGCCTTCGGCTATATTGCTGGGCACGCTGACCGCTGCACGTTGCAACTGCTCGATCAGGTTGAAGCGCTCCGCGAGCGGCAATTCTGCCGTATGGCTGTACACACGCTCGACCAACGCCATCGCTTCCTGCCACACTTCAAGCCGGTAATGCGCGGGTACATGCCAATTGGCGTCACGTTTTCCTTTGGCCCCGATGCAGGACGAAGCCGGTGGCCTCACCCCCAATTCACGTTTTACGTTTTCCGTTATTCTGCTCACCAGAGTCTCCGGTCGCCCTTGGCGACCCTCAAACCAGCCCCCGCTCGGCCAAACTCACCACCTCCGCATCCCCAACAATGAAATGATCCAGCAGCCGGATATCGACCAGGCCCAGGGCGTCCCTTAGTCGGCGGGTGATGGCGAGGTCGGCCTGGCTGGGTTCGGCGATGCCGGAGGGATGGTTGTGGGCGACGATGAGGGCGGCAGCGCGCCGGGCCAGGGCTTTTTCGACCACCACGCGGGGATGGACATGGGCCGAGTCGATGGTGCCGTTGAACAGCTCGTCGAAGGCGATGACGCGGTGGCGGGTGTCCAGGTGCAGGGCGCAGAACACTTCGTGCGGGCGGTCTCTGAGGGCAGCGCGCAGGTACTCCCGGGTCGCCTGCGGGCTGGTCAGGGGCTGGCCCCGGCACAGTGATTCCCGAAGGTGGCGTCGGGCCAGTTCCAGTGCTGCCTGCAGTTGCGCATACTTGGCCGGGCCCAGCCCGGGCATGCGGCACAGTGCATCGCGGTCGGATTCCAGCAGGGCCCGCAGGCCGCCGTGCTGGTTGATGAGCAAGCGGGCCAGGTCCAGCGCCGAGCGCCCCTTCGAGCCGGTGCGCAGGAGAATGGCCAGCAGTTCGGCATCACTCAGGCCCGTCGGCCCGTGTTCGAGCAGGCGTTCACGCGGGCGTTCGGTTTGCGGCCAGTCAGCGATTCGCATCGAAACGTTCACCTTGATGGGATCGAACCGTTATTCTGTGTGCCGGGGGAAAGGTTCACATCGGGCGGGTCACCCGTCTTGATGTAGGAAAACGTCTATTCGAGAGCGGATTGGGCATGACTCTGAACGGCAGAAAGATCCTGCTTGGCGTGACCGGTGGCATTGCCGCCTACAAGGCGCCGGAACTGGTGCGTCGGCTGCGGGAGGCCGGCGCCGATGTGCGCGTGGTCATGAGCGCCGGTGCCGAAGCATTCATCCCGCCGCTGACGTTGCAGGCGGTCAGCGGCCATCGCGTGCGTACCCACCTGCTCGATCCGGAAGCCGAGGCCGGCATGGGGCATATCGAGCTGGCGCGCTGGGCCGACGAGGTGCTGATCGCGCCCGCCACCGCCCAGGTGATCGCTCGCCTTGCCCATGGTTTTGCCGATGACTTGCTGTCGACCCTGACGCTGGCGACCGAGGCCCGCGTCTGGATCGCCCCGGCAATGAACCGGGTGATGTGGGACGCGGAGGCCGTGCGCGAGAATTGCAGGATATTGGAAGCGCGCGGTTTGCGAACGCTGGGCCCGGGGGTTGGTGACCAAGCCTGCGGTGAGCAGGGTGTCGGTCGCATGCTGGAACCCGACGTGATCGTGGACAAGCTCGGTGAAGGCGAGCGAGAGCTTGCCGGAGTGCATTTCGTGGTCACGGCCGGACCGACCCATGAACCGATCGATCCGGTCCGTTTCCTGGGCAACCGTTCATCGGGCCGGATGGGATTTGCCGTGGCCGAGGCGCTGGCGATGGCCGGCGCGAAGGTCGATCTGGTGGCCGGTCCGGTCAAGTTGTCCACCCCGGCCGGTGTCAACCGGTTTGATGTGACGACCGCCGAGCAGATGCTCGTTGCGGTGACCACGCGAATGGCCGATGCCGATGGCTTCGTCGGCGTTGCCGCCGTGGCCGATTATCGCCCCGAGCGCATCGCCGGAGACAAGATCAAGAAATCCGGTCAGCCGCTGACCCTGCAACTGGTGGAAAATCCCGATATTCTCGCCACTGTGGCTCAGCGCCGGCCCAAGCCCTTCGTAGTCGGTTTCGCCGCTGAAACGCGGGATCTCGAGCAGTCGGCGCGCGGCAAGCTCGAAGCGAAGGGTGCCGACCTGATCGCCGCCAACCGGGTCGGTCAGGGCCTTGGATTCGATACCGAGGATAATACACTGGAAGTGTTTGGCGCTGATCGTCACTGGAATCTCGGTAATCGCTCCAAGCGGGCCCTGGCACGTGATCTGGTAACCATCATCATCGAGCAGATGCAGCGAAAGGAGACGGGAAGAAGCAATGAGGGATCTTAAAGTCAGGGTGCTCGATCAGCGCCTGGGCGGCGACTGGCCGTTACCCGAGTATGCAACCGAAGGCTCGGCCGGCCTGGACTTGCGGGCCTGTATCGAGTCGACGCTGGAGCTGGCGCCGGGGGATACGGCACTTATTCCCTCCGGGCTGGCCATGCACCTCGATGATCCGTCGCTGGCCGCGGTACTTCTGCCCCGCTCGGGGCTGGGGCACAAGCAGGGTCTGGTGCTGGGCAACCTGGTCGGCCTGATCGACAGCGATTACCAGGGCGAGGTGAAGATCTCCTGCTGGAATCGCTCCGATTCGACGATCGTGATCGAGCCGGGTCAGCGGATCTGCCAACTGGTCATCGTCCCGGTCGTCCAGGTTCGGCTCGATGTGGTCGAAGCATTCGAAGTAACTGAGCGAGCCGAAGGCGGTATCGGGCACACGGGAACACATTGACTATGAACGCAAAGGCTGGAAAGGCCTCGAGACAGGGGCTGGCAGCACAGCTTCCCGCCGTCGGTATGGCCGGCCTGGTGCTCGGAGTGGTGCTGGTGCTGGCCGGGCTGGGCTTACTGGCGTTGGCCGTGATGAGCTCGGCCGATCCGGATGCCGGTCGTTCCGTGGCTGAACAGAATGCTGCCACCATGGCCACCGTTATCGCCGATATCGAGCGCGAGTTGAAACACGAATCGGTTGTCGCTGCCGCTCGCCAAGTGCCCGAGGGCGCCCCGGAAGAGACGGCGCCACTAGTCGAGGCGTTGGCCGAACGAGGCCTGACCGAACTGGTCGACGCAAGAGTGTTTCCGCCGCGAGCCGAGGAGATCGAGGTCGGGACCTACCCCGACCCGGACTTCACGGTGGTGCAGATGCTGGTCGAAGCGCGTCGCCGGGGTGTGGCGAGTGCACGCGTGCGCCACGAGGGGACGGCCGATGAACATGTGGCTTTTGCCACAGCTGTTCATGACGAAGCCGACGAGGTGGAGGCCATCATGCTGGTGCGGGTCCCGGTCGGGGTGGTTATCGGGCAGATGACGCCTCCCGGACAGGATGCCTGGATTCGTTTGGTGCAGGGTTCTCGCGTCATTGATCGCCAGCCCGCCGATTCGCCCGCCGATGCGCCTGCTGCCGGTCGGCGAGCAGTTGACGGAAGCGCATTGTTCGTCGAGTGGGGCGTGACGCCGCCGCGGGGTACCTTGTCGCCGGCACAGTCGATGATGCTGGTCCTGGCCGGTTTGCTTTTTGCAATTCTCGGTGCGGCGGCTCGCTCCGGCAAACTGGACCGACTCCTTGAGCGGTCGGCATCGACGCGTCCGCCTGCTCCCTCGCCTGTCCCTGCCAAGCCGGCGGACAAGTCGCGACCTGCTGCGCCACCACTGTCGCCGTCGGCTGCAGCCGATGCAACGGCGGCCACCGATCCCGATCTCGACTCCAGCGAGCCAAAGCCCGATCTGCCGGACTGGTTGCTCGATGACGGCGGCGCGCAGGATCTGCCGTTCGGCGGCAGTGACGAAGTCGACGCGCGCAAGCAAGCCAAGGCTTCGAAGGTGGAAGGCGTGGACGAAGACGAAGGCGTGCCGGCCGAAGCAGCAGGGAAGCCAGCGTCATCGCCCGCCGACGGTGGGCTGGAACTGGAAGTGCCCGATCTTGATGAGATCCTGGCGCAGATCGAAGACGCGAGTGAAACCGATGCCGCGCCCGAGTCGACGGCTGACGGTCCCGGTGCTCCCGATGATCGGGGTTCCGAAGACTCAGAGATCCCGGAAGCGCTGGATCTGGTTCTTGACCCCGACCCATCCGGGCCGGAGCCCCGGGAGACGCCGACCGACCCGCCTGCCGAGGAGGAGTTGTCGCTTTCGGATGTCAGCGCTGCAATGGATGACGAAAGTGAAAGTGACCGGAAGCCGGTTGACGAACCCGCAGTTGAGTTGCCCGACGAAGCGCTGGACGAAGACAATGGCTTGACGCTGGCTCTTGAGCCGGATGCGCAAGACAGTTCACCGGCCGAAGTGGCCGACGACCTGTTGGAGGTGGAGCCGTCGACATCGACTGCCGCCCCCGAATCCGACGCTGCCCCCGCGCTTGAACCGCAGCCGGCCGATGCGGCACCAGACCGGCAGGAATCCGTTGAGGAGGAGCTGAGTGAGGAAGCCCGTTTACTCGCGCTCATCGAGCAAAGCGACTTGTTCTCGCTGGACTTGTTCAAGACCGACGGGATTCGGGGCGTTGTCGATCGGACCCTCGACGCCCAGCGCGCGGCGGAGCTTGGTCGGGCCATCGGCACAATGGCAGTCGCCCAGGGATATCGAACGGTGGCCGTTGGCCGAGACGGACGCATTAGCGGACCGGTGCTGATGTCGGCCGTGATCCGGGGGCTGCGCAATGCGGGAATCGATGTCATCGAGGCCGGTTCCGTGCCGGCGCCGGCGCTGTGGTATGCGGCCAGCGATATGGCCGAGGGCTGCGGTGTGATGGTCAGCGCGTCGCACTACGGTCCGGCCGAAAACGGCCTGCAGGTGATGCTGGGAGGGCGGATGCTGGGGCGTGAACAGTTGCTCGAGGTGGCAGCGATTGCCGTAGGCGGTCAATTCGCCGATGGCGAGGGCGGCTATGTGCAGGAGAATGCCGCGCGCGCCTACGCGACCGCGCTGGCTGATGCCGTCCAGCTCAAACGTCCACTCAAGGTCGTGATCGACTGCGGCAACGGCATTGCCGGAAACATCGTTCCGGTGCTGCTTAATGCGCTGGATCTCGACCTCATTCCGCTCTACTGCGATGTCGACGGCAGTTTCCCCAATCACCGGCCGGATCCCACGGACCCCGAGTGCCTGGAGGACCTGCGTTTATGCGTACGCAACTTCCGTGCCGACCTGGGCTTCGCTTTCGACGGTGATGGCGATCGATTGGCCCTGGTAACCGACAAGAGCGAGGTGGTGGGTACCGACCAGGTGCTGATGCTGCTCGCGCGGGCCTTGCTCGCCAGTGAGCCGGGAGCCGCTGTGGTAATGGATGTCCGTTGCGCGGCCCGCCTCGGGCAGGTTGTCGAGAAGGCCGGCGGACGCGCGGTGCTGGCGCCGGCCGGTGGTGTTCCCGTGGCGCAGGCCATGGTGGATGAGGATGCCGCCCTGGGCGGCGACATGGACGGACAAGTCATTGTGTCCCGGCGCTGGTACCCGTTCGGCGACGCCATCTGCGCCGCCGTTCGGTTGCTCGAGCTGTTTGCCGACGGGCGGCAAACGGTCCAGGAATGGCTGGACGATCTGCCTGAAACGCGCACCACGGGTGCCATGTCCGTGGCCATGGGCGCTCGGTCCGGTCGTCGCTTGATCGAGCGATTGAGCGTGGATGTCGATTTCGGTGATGCGCAGCTGACGACCATTGACGGTTTGCGGGTGGAGTTTCCAGACCGCTGGGGCCTGGTGCGGGTATCGGTCGATGATGACAACGTCGAACTACGTTTCGGCGGTCACGACCCCGCCGCCCTGACCCGGATCAAGGCTGATTTCCGCGAATGGCTACTGGCCGTCGATCCGGATTTCCCGCTGCCGTACTGATCCAGTTACGTGGCCGTCGTGCTATTCAACAAGCCCTTTCGCGTGCTGTCGCAGTTCACCGATCGCGAAGGGCGTCCCACGCTGGCCGACTACATCGATTGGCCGGGTGTTTACGCGGCGGGCCGCCTCGACTTCGACAGCGAGGGCCTGATGGTGCTGACCGACGACGGCCGGCTCAAGGCCCGCCTGATTGATCCGGACAGCCGCACGCCGAAGTCCTATCTCGTGCAGGTCGAGGGACGCCCCGACGTCCCGGCCATCGAGCGTCTTCGAGGTGGCGTGAGGCTCAAGGATGGTCCCACCAGTCCTGCCGAAGTCGATCTTGTGGCCCGCTCACCCGGCTGGCTGTGGTCACGCCAGCCGCCGGTCAATCCACGCAAGGGCAGGCCGACTACCTGGCTTGAAATCACCATCACCGAAGGCCGCAACCGCCAGGTCCGCCGCATGACCGCCGCTGTCGGTTTGCCGACGTTGCGCTTGATCCGTGTCCGGGTCGGTGACTACCGGCTGGGGGAGTTGAAGCCCGGGGAGTGGGTTGAGGTCGGATAATCGAAAAAACGTAAAACGTAAAACGTAAAAAGGGGGAGGACTAAATGCTTTCGTTCTTGCTCCGTGGCCAATGGCATGGTGCCCGCCATTGGCCACCGCCGCTCAAGCCAAGACTCCAGGCTCACCCCCGTTTTACGTTTCCCGTTTTCCGTTTCCCAGGCGCGAAAGCGCCGAGCTAGTACGCGTGCTTGCGAAACAACTCCGCCAGCTCCCCGCCCCATTCACCGTGATAGCGGTCGAGCTTGATCTCGGCCGGGGTGGTGCCGCGTTCGACGATTTTCTGCAACGGATTGAGGAAGCCGCCCTCGTGGTCGCCACCGGGGTTGAAGCGTGCGCGCCGCGCCAGGCCCTGATGGGCAAGGTCGAGCAGTTCTCCGGCCAGATCACGGACTGTCCGTCCGCGGATCTCGGCGGCCAGGCCGACGCGCGCGACATCTTCGCGCAGGCGTTGACGCTCTTCGAGCGTCCAGTCGCGGGTCATGTCGATACAGGCATCCAGGTTGGCCTGGTCGTAGAGCAGACCCACCCAGAAGGCCGGCAGGGCGCACAGCCGGCGCCAGGGACCACCGTCGGCGCCGCGCATCTCCAGGAATCGTTTCAGCCGCACCTCGGGAAAAGCCGTGGTGAGATGGTCCTCCCAGTCCGACAGGCGCGGCTGTTCACCTGGCAGGGCCGGCAGCTTGCCGGCGAGAAAATCGCGGAACGACTGGCCGGCGGCATCGATCATGCGGCCCTCTCGCTGCACGAAGTACATCGGCACGTCCAGCATCCAGTCGACGTAGCGCTCGAAGCCCATGCCGGATTCGAACACCCACGGCAGCATGCCGGTGCGGTCCGGGTCGGTATCGGTCCACACCTGGCTGCGGTAGCTCAGATACCCGCTGGGCCGGCCCTCGATAAACGGTGAGTTGGCAAACAGTGCGGTGGCCACCGGCTGCAGGGCAAGTGAGGCGCGGAACTTGTCCATCATGTCGGCCTCGCTGGAAAAATCCAGGTTGACCTGCACGGTGCAGGTGCGCTTCATCATGTCGTGGCCGAGCGTGCCGACTTTGGGCATGTAGTTGCGCATGATCACGTAGCGCGCCTTGGGCATCCAGTCGATGTCATCGCGTCGTGCGGTGGGGTGAAACCCCATGCCGAGGAAGCCGATGCCCAACGGCTCGGCCACGGCCCGCACCTCGGCCAGGTGGGTGTTGACCTCGCGGCAGGTCTCGTGCAGGTTGTCGAGCAGTTCTCCCGACAGTTCCAGCTGCCCGCCGGGCTCGAGCGTGATCGAGCAACCGTCTTTCTTCAACGCGATTGGCAGCCCGTTCTCGAGCACTGTTTCCCAGCCGAACTTCTCGGCCATGCCCTCGAGCATCGCGCGGATGCTGCGATCACCTTCATAGGGCAGGGGCTTGAGCGACTCGGTGCAGAAGCCGAACTTTTCGTGTTCGGTGCCGATGCGCCACTCGTCCTTCGGTCGGCAGCCTGATTCCAGCCAGGCGGTCAGTTCGCGCTTGTCGGTCAGAATGGAATCCGGATTCAAGATGCTCGGCCCCGATGAAATGAACGGCAATTATCGCCATTTTGCTTCCATGCTGCATGATGAAGATCAATCACGGCGACATGTTCGGATCCACAACGGTCTGGTACGCGCGCGCTTCAGGCCTTGCCGGCCGTTGTAACGTAGTATGGGGAGCAGGAGTTCGGCGGGCTGTATTACCATGTTGGTGTGCCCCGGTTAAACCCAGGTTCAAGGCTCGAAAAGCAATACCATGAAAGTGCAGGATTTATCTCGTTGGTCGCTCGAATGAAGCGCATCCCCGTTTTCATGGCCCTGGCCATTCTGCTTGCCGCCTGTGGCGCGTCGGATTCGGATGACGATACCCCGCGCCCCCCGCGGCTGCCCATGCCGGTCGAGGTGGCTTTCGATGACGATGGTCGGCCCTTGCCGGAGGTGCTGGCCGAGGAGCAGGTGCTCTATCGAGGCAACGGCGAGGAGCCGCAAACCCTGGACCCGCATCTGTCCGAAGGCGTGCCCACGGCCAACATCCTGCGCGACCTGTTCGAGGGCTTGACCACCACAGCGCCGGACGGGCGTATCGTGCCGGGGGCGGCCATCCACTGGGACATCAGCCGCGACGGGCTCACCTACACCTTCTACCTCGATCCCGACGGCCGCTGGTCCAACGGCGAGCCGGTCACAGCGCACGATTTTGTCTGGTCGTGGCAGCGTGTGGTCGATCCAGAAACAGGAGCGGCTTACGGGCGCATGCTCGCGCCCGTGGTCAACGCCGAGGCGATCTTCTCCGGCGAGCTGCCGCCCGAGGAGCTGGGCGTGACCGCGCTCAGCGACACGACTTTCCAGGTTCGGCTTGATGACCCGACCTCCTATTTCCTCGGCCTGCTGACCCATCCGACGACGTACCCGGTGTTCCGTCCCGCGCTGGAAGAGCACGGATCATTGCACATGCGCCCCGGCAACCTGGTGTCCAATGGTGCCTTCCACCTGACCGACTGGCAGGTGCGCTCGCGCGTCGTGCTGGAAAAAAACGAGTATTTCCGCGAAGCCGACAATGTCATCATCGAGCGGGTCGTGTTTTATCCCTTCGAGGACGAGAACACGGAGTTCAACCGCTTCCGTGCCGGCGACCTGCACTGGACTTACCAGGTACCCTCGGCGCAGTTTTCCTGGTTGAAGAACAATATGGACGAGGCGTTGAAGATCTCGCCCTGGTTCGGTACCTATTTCTTCTCCTTCAACCTGACCCGCGAACCCTTCGAGGACAACCTGGCCCTGCGGCAGGCACTGAACCTGGCCATCGATCGCCAGATCATCACCGAACGGGTGACCCGATTTGGAGAGATGCCGACGTTCAACCTGGTGCCGCCGGGTCTGCCCAATTATCAACCCTACAAGCCCGAGCATGCCGAATGGAGCCAGGAAGAGCGTGAAGAAGAAGCGCGTCGCCTGTATCGGCAGGCGGGTTACTCCGAGTCGCAGCCGCTGACCGTCGAACTGCGCTACAACACCTCGGAAAACCATCGCAAGATTTCAGTCGCCATTGCCGCGATGTGGAAGCAAGTACTGGGTGTGCGCACACGCCTGGTCAACGAGGAGTTCCGCGTTTTCCTGCAGAATCGCGCGCAGCGTCGCGTCACCCAGGCCTTTCGCGCCGGCTGGATTGGCGACTACATGGACGCTTTCACCTTTCTCGAGCTCTACCATTCCGGACACGGCCGCAACGATGCCGGCTACAACAACCCGCGTTACGATCGACTGCTCGAACGCATCGCCTCCGAACGTATTCCGGCCAGGCGCCGCAACCTGATGGTCGACGCCGAGCGCATGCTCCTTGAAGACCAGGTCGTGCTGCCGGTGTTTTACTACATGACCCGCCGCCTGATCGATCCGCGCCTGAAGGGCTGGGAGGAGAACATCATGGATTACCATTTGACGCGCTATATGTACCTGGTGAGGGAGCGGAGCCAGGATGAGGCGGTGGAGGAAAAGGCCAGCGAGGAGACCGAGTGATGTTGGTCGACGACCGGTTAGAGGGAGAGAGGGAAGAAGGGAGAGGGATGGCTGATTGTCCGCCCTCTCCCCTCTCCCCAGCCTCCGCAGAAGGCGTCCCATGCTGAGATATTCCCTCCGTCGCCTCGCCTCGGCAATCCCCACGCTGTTCCTTCTCATCACCGTGGCGTTTTTCCTGATTCGCATCGCGCCGGGCGGGCCGTTTGATTCGGAGAGGGCGTTGCCGCCGGAAATCGAGGCCAACCTGGCGGCCAAGTACCACCTCGATGAACCGCTGGTATTTCAGTATGCGCGCTACCTGTGGCAGATCGCCCGGCTGGACCTGGGTCCGTCGTTCCACTACCTGGACTGGACCGTCAACGACCTGATCCTTCAGGGCGCGCCGATATCGTTCACGCTGGGTATCCTGGCACTGGTCATTGCACTCGTGCTGGGTGTTGCCATCGGCGCGTGGGCGGCGTTACGACAGAACCGTCCGGCCGACTACACGGTGATGAGTTTTGCCATGATCGGCATCTCCATTCCCAATTTCGTCATGGCGCCGCTGCTGATTCTGCTGTTTGCCATCACGCTCGGCTGGCTACCCGCCGGCGGCTGGGAGTATTCGCCCTCGCGCATGGCCCTGCCGGTGGTCACCCTGGCTCTGCCGATGATCGCCTACATTGCGCGCATCACCCGCGGATCGATGATCGAGGTGCTGCATTCAAGCTACATCCGAACCGTGCGTGCCAAGGGCATGCCGGAAAAGGAAGTCATCCTGCGCCACGCACTCAAGCCTGCCCTGCTGCCGGTGATCTCCTACCTGGGTCCGGCGGCCGCCGCCATCCTGACCGGTTCGGTAGTGGTCGAGCGAATTTTCACCATTCCCGGCATCGGCACCTATTTCGTGCAGGGTGCACTGAATCGCGATTACACGCTGGTGATGGGGGTGGTCATTCTCTACGGCATCATCATCATCCTGTTCAATTTCCTGGTCGACCTGCTCTACGCCTGGCTGGACCCGCGCATTCGGTACGATGACGGCGAGGCCGAGGCATGACCGAGCCCACCCGCGATGCGTTCGAGCAGGCTCTGGATACCCGAGAGATCAGGGGCCGGTCGCTCTACGTCGATGCCTGGCACCGCTTGCTGAAGAACAAGGCGGCGGTCGTCGGCCTGGTGGTTCTTGCGATCATGATCGTGCTTGTGCTCGTCGGGCCCATGCTCAGCCAGTGGGATCACGAGATTCCCGACTGGGATCACTATTCGACCCCGCCCTCGCTCGAAACCGGTCACCTGTTCGGTACCGATGCCATCGGTCGAGACCTGTTTGTGCGCACCATGATCGGTGGCCAGATTTCGTTGCTGGTGGGCCTGCTGGCCACGCTGGTCTCGCTGATCATCGGCGTGACTTATGGCGCCGTTGCCGGCTACCTGGGCGGGCGTGCAGACAACATCATGATGCGCTTCGTCGACGCGGTATATGCCATGCCGTTCATGTTCTTCGTCATCCTGCTGATGGTGGTGTTCGGGCGAAACATCTTCCTCATCTTTCTCGCCATTGGCGCGATCAACTGGCTGGACATGGCGCGTATCGTGAGGGGGCAGACTCTCAGCCTCAAGAACAAGGATTTTGTCGAAGCCGCGCGCGCCTGCGGCGCCACCGAAGCGCAGGTGATTCGCCGCCATATCATTCCCAACCTGCTCGGCGTGGTGATCGTCTACGTCACCCTGACCATTCCGCAGGTGATCCTGGTCGAGAGTTTCCTGAGTTTCCTCGGCCTGGGGGTGCAGGAACCGCTCACCTCGTGGGGCGCGCTGGTCAACGAGGGCGCCCAGGAACTCGAAACCGCACCCTGGTCGCTGATGTTCCCGGCCGGCTTCCTGGCGGTGACGCTGTTTGCCTTCAATTTCCTGGGCGACGGGTTGAGGGATGCGCTGGATCCGAAGGACAGGCTGTGACGGCAACGGGCGATGGGCGCCCGCTGCGGTGAGAGGGGTAGAGGTGAGAAGGAAGAGGGCAAAAGACATGAGACAATTGATGAAATGGACGGCAACATGCAGATGACAACGGCAATAGGAACAGTTGTAGCGGTGGCCGGTCTCGACCGGGTTTTCCCTCTTCCCTCTCCGGTCTCCCCCTCTCCCCGTCCGACGCGCCAGCGGAGGACCCCCTGATGGCACTTTTGGAAGTCCGCGACCTCACCGTCTCCTTTTCCACGCCCGAGGGCGTGGTGCATGCCGTCAATGGCATCAGCTTTGACCTCGAGCCCGGCGAGACGCTGGGGCTGGTGGGTGAGTCGGGCTCGGGCAAGACGCAGACGGCGCTGGCGTTGATGGGGCTGCTGGCCGAGAACGGAAAGGCGAGCGGCTCGGTGAAGTTCCGCGGCCAGGAGCTGCTGGGCATGTCGCTGCAGGAGCTGACCCGGGTGCGCGGCTCGAAGATTTCGATGATCTTCCAGGACCCGGTGTCCTCGCTCAATCCCTACATGACCATCGGCGAGCAACTGGTCGAGGTGCTCACCCACCACCGCAATCTCAAGCGCAGGGAAGCGAAACAGCGTGCCATCGAGATGCTGCGGCAGGTGCGTCTGAGTGACCCGGAACAGCGCATGAAGCAGTATCCGCACGAATTGTCGGGCGGCATGTGTCAGCGCGTGATGATTGCCATGGGCCTGCTGTGCCAGCCGGACCTGCTGATCGCCGACGAGCCGACCACCGCACTCGATGTCACGGTGCAGTCGCAGATCAACTCGCTGATGGGCGAGCTGTCCACCCAGTCGTCGACCGCCATCCTGTTGATTACCCACGACCTCGGCGTCGTTGCGGGCCTGTGCGACCGCATTCTGGTGATGTATGCCGGTCAGGAAATGGAAATGGCCGACGTGGATTCGCTGTTCGCCGACCCGCGCCATCCCTACACCGAGGGCCTGCTGAACTCGGTCCCCCGGCTCGATCGTGACGATTCGGGTATCCTGCATGCCATTCCCGGCAATCCGCCCAATCTGCTCGAGGTGCCCGAGGGCTGCCCCTTCCGTGACCGTTGCGCTTACGCCTGGGACAAGTGCCTGCAGCGACCCGGTTTCGACAAGATCGGTGAAGGGCGCTTCAAGCGCTGTCATCTCGACGCGCTGCCTCCCAAAAAGGAGGCCGGCTGATGCGTTCTCCCGTGCTCAAGGTGCGTGACCTCCACGTTCATTTCCGTGTCGATGCCGGAAGCTTCTTTCGTCACGATTACCACAGCATTCGTGCCGTCGACGGCGTCAGCTTCGACGTCTTTCCCGCCGAAACCCTGGGCATTGTCGGCGAGTCGGGGTGCGGGAAGTCGACGCTGGCCCGCGCCCTGCTCGGTCTGCAGCGAGCCAAAGGCGGTTCGATCAAGTGGCTGGGCGACGAGTTCGTCGGGGCCAGCGAGGAGTTTCTGAGAAAGAAGCGGCGCGAAATCCAGATCATCTTCCAGGATCCCGCCGGCTCGCTGGACCCGCGGATGACCATCGGCGAGATTGTCGCCGAGCCGCTCAAGACCTTCTTTCCGTCGATGTCGAGGTTGCAGGTGCGCGAGCGCGTCAGCGGCATACTGCAGATGGTCGGCCTGCGCGGCGACCAGATCAACCGCTACCCGCACGAGTTTTCCGGTGGGCAGTGCCAGCGTGTCGGTATTGCCCGCGCGCTGGTGGTCAATCCCCGCCTGGTGGTGTGCGACGAGCCGGTCAGCGCGCTGGATGTCTCCATCCAGGCGCAGATCGTCAACCTGCTCAAAGATCTGCAGAAGAAGCTGCAGTTGTCGCTGATCTTCATCGCCCACGACCTGTCGGTGGTGCGCCATGTCTCCGACCGCGTGCTGGTGATGTACCTCGGAAGGGTGATGGAGGTGGCCGATCGCGCGAGCATCTACCACGCGCCGCGCCACCCCTATACCCGCGCACTGATCGAGTCGGTGCCGATTCCCGACCCGGTGCGCGAACGCGCCCGCGCCCGCCGCTCCCTGCAGGGCGACATGCCCTCGCCGCTGCATCCGCCCTCGGGCTGCGTGTTCCGGACCCGGTGCCCGTTCGCGATCGATCGATGCGCCGCCGAGGTGCCGGAACTGGAACAACTCGAGGACGGCAACCGGGTGGCCTGCCATCTCCATCGCGAGTTGCCGCCCGGGCCGTTGCCGGAAGTTGACCAAGTCAACGAGGAACCTTCACCGACATGAGTGATCACCGATTGCGCGGACGGCTTGAGCACGGACTCGAGGCGATGGGGCTCGAGCTATCGTCGGATCAGATCGCGTCCCTGCTGGCCTACCTGTCCTTGCTCGCGCGCTGGAACCGCGCCTACAACCTCACCGCGGTCGACGAGCCGGCCGAAATGGTTGAGCGCCACCTGATCGACAGCCTGAGCATATTGCCGTGGCTTGAAGGCGACCGTGTGCTCGACGCCGGCACCGGCGCCGGCCTGCCAGGGGTGCCGCTGGCCATCGCCTGTCCCGATCGCCATTTCATTCTGGTCGACACCAACGGCAAGAAGGTCCGCTTCCTGCGCCAGGTGCGACGGGAGCTGGGGCTGGACAACATTGAGCCGGTGCATGGCCGCCTCGAGATGATCGATCCGGGCGAGTACCCGGCCGACGATGTCGTTGCCCGGGCGCTGGCGCCTCTCCCGCGGCTGGTCGGACAGCTCGAAGGCTGGCTGGTACGCGGTGCCCGATTGCTGGCGATGAAGGGGCGGCTGGAACAAAGCGAGTGCGACAGTGTGTCGAGCGGCTACAATGTCGATCGGATCGAACTGGAAGTACCGGGCACCGCCGCCAGGCGCTGCCTGGTCATCGTGAGTCGCAATGAGTGAACGACGGGCCAGGGTGCTGGCTGTAACCAACCAGAAAGGCGGGGTGGGCAAGACCACCACCGCGCTCAACCTCGCCGCCGGGCTGGCCGAGCTCAAGCGGCGCGTGCTGCTCATCGACATCGACCCGCAGGGCAACGCCACCACCGGGGCCGGCGTTGAAATCGGTGAAAACCAGCCGACGCTGTGCGAGGTGCTGATGGGCGAGACACCGATCGCCGAGGCAACGGTGCACGTCGAGGCCATGGGTTTCGACCTCGTGCCGGCCAATGGAGACCTGACCGCCGCCGAGGTCGCGTTGATGGACCTAGAGGACCGCTCCGGTGTACTCAAAGGTGCACTGGATCCGGTTCGCGGGCGTTACCACCACGTCATCATCGATTGCCCGCCGGCGCTCAACGTTCTCACGCTCAACGCCCTGACCGCCGCCGATCGCGTGCTGATTCCCATGCAGTGCGAGTACTACGCCCTCGAAGGGCTTACCGCCCTGCTCAACACCATCGAGCAGATCCAGGATTCGGTCAATCCGGCGCTGGAGATCGAGGGCCTGGTGCGTACCATGTTCGATATTCGCAACAACCTCTCCGGAGCCGTCTCGCGTCAGCTCGGTGAGCATTTCGGTGACAAGCTCTATTCCACCGTGGTGCCGCGCAACGTGCGTGTGGCCGAGGCGCCAAGCTACGGGCAGTCGGTCATTCACTACGATCGTGAGTCGCGTGGTGCGGTGGCTTACCTCGGTCTGGCCGGAGAATATCTGCGTCGACTCGGAGTCGATCCCCGATGAACGCTTCCCGAAAGAAGAAACCGCTTGGACGCAATCTCGATGCCCTGCTGGGCAAGACCCGGGCCGCGGCTGAAAATGCCAGTCCCGGAGGCGAGTTGACCGGATTGAAGGACCTGCCGCTGGACGTGATCGAGCCGGGGCGATACCAGCCGCGCTCGGCCATGGATCCGGATCGCTTGCAGGAGTTGTCGAACTCGATCCGCGAGCAGGGTCTGGTGCAGCCGGTCGTCGTGCGGCCGCTGGCAAAGCAGGGTCGCTACGAACTGATTGCCGGCGAGCGCCGTTGGCGTGCCTCGCAGATGGCCGGTCTGGAGACCATTCCCGCCCTGGTGCGTGAGGTTGCCGACGAGGCCACCCTGGCCCTGGCGCTGATCGAGAACATCCAGCGCGAGAACCTCAACCCGCTCGAAGAGGCCACGGCACTCAGGCGCCTGATCGAGGAGTTCGACCTGACCCACGAACAGGCCGCAACCAGCGTCGGTCGCTCACGCGCGGCGGTCACCAACATGCTCCGCCTGCTCGACATGGCGCCGGAAGTGCGCGAACTGGTCGATCAGCGCCTGCTCGACATGGGCCACGCCCGCGCACTGCTCACGCTAGACCGGGACGATCAGGCCAGGGCCGCCCGCCAGGTCGTCGACCAGGAATTGTCGGTGCGCCAGACCGAAGCGCTGGTGCGGCGATTGCGCGAAGGCAGGTCAGAAAAGAAGAAAGCGACCCGAAAGAGTGCCGACATCCAGCGACTTGAGCAGGAGCTGACCGAGACCCTGTGCGCTCCGGTCTCGCTCAAGCACCAGTCCTCGGGCAAGGGCCAGATGACCATCCGCTACACCAGCCTGGACGAGCTCGACGGCATCCTCGAGCGCCTGAAACGCTGACACGCTTCAGGCGTTGTCGCTTGGCCGCTTGGTCGTTTCGACAAGGGGCGTCCGCCGAACAAAACGACAAAGCGACAAAACGACACCCCCATCCTTGCCGCTCCCGTAAGTCCCCTGTTATACTTCTCCGGATTTTCAGGGCGCGGGTTTGTTTGCGCCCCTCTGGCGCAGACTTGGCTGCTTTTCCTTGGTTGGAGGGGCGAGCCGGCGCGCCTGACCCGAACGCTCGATTGCGCCCCAGGCCGTGAACCAAGCTGAATTCGCCAAGACGATCGCCTGGCTGTTGCGCACTCAGGCCGTGATTACTGCCCTTGCCGGCGTGGCGTTTGCCATGATTGGGGGGGTCGGCTGGTCCATGGCCGCTCTGGCCGGTGGAGCAATCGGTTTGCTGCTGACCGCAGTCGTGGCATTGAGGGTTGGTCTGGCTTCGAGCATGGAGCCAAAAGCCATGGTGCGAGCCTTTTATCGCGCCATGGCATTGAAGTTCGTTCTGGCGGTGGTGGTTTTTGTCATTGTCGCCATCTGGTTCGCCGGCTATTTTGTGCCGGTGGTGACGGGATACGCGGCCACTGCAGTGGCCTACTGGCTGGCAATGCGCAAGATGGCGTTGTTGCCGAGTTCAATTACGGACAACGACTAACGGGATTCCTCGAAGACGACCATGGCTAGCGGCAACGAGCAACCTGAAGCGCCTTTGGAAGCAGGCGGCGATATGGGCCAGATGACTTACACCAATGCGGAAGATGCGGGCGCTGAACTCGCCGGTTTCTCGGGTTGGTGGGCTCAAACCAAGGAACGCGCCAGCTTTGTATGGAACGAGGAAGCCGAGGCCGGCGACTTCGTTCGACATCACATTACCAACCTGCGCCTTCCAGAGAGTCACGACATGGACCCGTGGGTCTGGCATGTCGATACCATGATCATGTCGTGGGTGCTGGGTCTTTTCTTCCTCGGTTTTCTCTACCTGGCTGCTCGCAAGGCCACTTCCGGAGTGCCCGGGGGGCTGCAGAACTTTGTCGAACTCATCGTCGACTTCGTCGACAACACGGTCAAGGAAAGCTTTCACGGCCCGCGCAGTTTCATCGGGCCGCTGGCGCTGACGATCTTCGGTGTGGTCTTTTTGTGGAACCTGATGGACCTTGTGCCGGTGGATTACGTGCCACTGGCCATGTACGTGCTGGGTGTGGACTACTTCCGGATCGTGCCTTCGGCCGACATCAACGCCCCGTTCGGGCTGTCGATTACCGTGCTTGGGCTGATCATCCTTTATGGCATCAAGGGCAAGGGTCTCGGCGGTTTCGGCAAGGAGCTGTTCACTCATCCGTTTGGCGGCAATCCGTTACTGTGGATCCCCAACCTGGTGCTCAACCTGGTCGAACTGGTGGCCAAGACCGTATCGCTGGCCATGCGACTGTTCGGCAACCTGTACGCCGCGGAACTGATTTTTGTGCTGATTGCACTGCTGCCCTGGTGGATCCAGTTCATCCCCGGTGGCGGCTGGGCGATCTTCCACATCCTGGTCGTGCCGCTGCAGGCCTTCCTGTTCATGACGCTGACGATTGTTTATCTGTCGTTGGCCTATGAGAAACACTAAACACACTTCGCTCTAGCTCTAATTACAATCGTTAGGAGACCATCATGGAAGCATCTTCACTGGAACTGGCCACCCTGATCGCACAGGTTCAGGCCAACACGGCGATTGCCGTCGGCATCATCTTTGTGGCGACCGCGCTGGGTACCGCGATCGGCTTTGCCCTGCTGGGCGGCAAGTTTCTAGAAGGCGCGGCGCGTCAGCCCGAACTGGCCGGTATGCTGCAGGTTCGTATGTTCATCATTGCCGGTCTGCTCGATGCGCTGTCGATCATCGGCGTGGCCTTTGCCGCCCTGCTGATGTTCGCCAACCCGCTGCTGGGCCCGATCCAGCAAGCAATGGGCGGTTGATCCCGCAGACGAGTATTCCAACCTAACGGACGCAAGGCTGCACTATGCTACCGAGTATCTGGACAATAGTCGGTCAGGCCGGCACTTTCCTGGTCTTTATCTGGGCCGTGATGAAGTTCGTCTGGCCTCCGCTGACCCAGGCGATGGAAGAGCG
>SKXY01000320.1 GCA_007128175.1 Wenzhouxiangella sp.
CGGCTTGCGACCGATCGGCGCCGGCTCGGCGCCGGCTCGCGCCTTGATGCCGTCACGAATGGCGGTATAGCCCTGCGGCTTGCGGATCTTCTCGCCGCTTTTCACGGCAATCGGTATGCGTCGTGCTTCGCTCACCTGCTCGAGGCTCCGGACTGGTCGGGTTCAGTCGCACATTATCCCATTGATCGGCGGTGCCTGTCATGAATCGGGCGTTTGCGCCGCGAAACGGTGATTCCAGGTGCGTTGCCGAAGGGCTCAAGCCCATCTTCCGCCTTGCCGAACGACTCAGTTCATCGATGGTCAGGGTGGTCATATGCCCTCCCCCAACGAACCCGTCGACGCTGGCTGCAGACTGGCGACCAGTCGCATGGGACCACCTGGTGCGGACGCGTCGAACGGGTAACAGGTCACCAGCAGCAGGCGGTCACCGTCGCTGGCCATGTCGATCTGCGTTTCACGTGCATCGACAATATCGATACGCGTCACCGTCCAGTCCTCGATGCGACCATCGGCATGTTGCAGCCGCGCAAGGTCACCGGGCTCGATCGAGCGCAAGGCCCGAAAGTGGGTGTCGCGGTGCGCCGCGATCAGGCGCTGTCCGTTGGGGCCGGTTTCCATACCCGGCCCCCAGGCGAGTATCGGGGTATCGGCGCCATCGAGGACCAGGTGATCCAGGTCCAGGCGGGCCATACTCAGCCTGGCGACCGGGTGGCTGACGGCACCCGGCCAAGGATCAACCGTTTCGCCGCTATCAATGCTCCGGCTCCAGGCGCGCTCGAGTAAATGCTGCCCCAGCCAGGCCTTGCCCTGAACCTGGCCGGCCTGGAACAGTGACCAGGCGGTCGTTGCCACAAGCAGCACGATGACGCTCACGCGTATCATGGCTGCTGCTCGTCGTGGACACGATTACGCCCTGCCGAGAACAAGAGCACGACCAGCAGCAGGGCAACCGCGGCGCGCACCAGGGCGTTGAAGCTGCCGGCATCGGTCGAGGGCATGGCACGAAGTTGCATGTCGCGCCCCTGTGCCGGGCCGGACGACACGTCATGTGCTGCCAGGGCGTCGGTGCGCGAACGCACCGGTGTTCGATCCACAGCCACCAGGCTGGTCCGGGACGATACCAGTTCGTACTCCAGGGCGGTGGCCAGCACTTTATCGTCGATGGCTGCCGGATCGGCCGCCTGGCTTCGTCTCGCCTCCAGGTCGTCGATGCGCCGGCTTGCCCAGTGTGCGGCAACGCCGGTAGCGGACTGGAAAGCTTCCAGGGGCACCACTTCGTGCCATTCTTGTCCAGCACTGGTGCCGGTGATGACCAGATCGCCCTGCAGGCGCTCGACCCGGGCCGCCACGATCAGAGGTTCGCCCACGTAGAGGTCTCGCTGCCGCACCGGATAGAACTCGGCGCTGCCCGGCCAGTCCAACTCGATGTCGTGCAGCACCGGGCTTTCGAGCTGCATGACAAGCTCGCTCATGCGCCGGGAGATCTGATCCAGTTCACCGATCAGGGTGTGGCCACCACGACCGATGTCGGACAATTGGCGCAAAAACTCGGAATTGACCCCGTGACCGATGCCGACGGTAAACAGGCGGCTGTCGCCGATGTCACCGCGCACCTGGTCCAGCACGTCGGCTTCATTGGCGATCAGCCCGTCGGTCACGAACACGATCTGGCGCAGGAATCCGACCGGTACGGGATCATGCATGGACATGGCCAGTGACGGCCCCATGACGGTTCCGCCGCCGGCCTGGAGACGGGACACCCATTGCTTGGCCTCGAGGATGTTATCGGGCGTTGCGTCAACCGGGTTGTCGTAAAGTGCCCGGGTGAGGTGATTGAACTCGATCACGTTGAAGCGATCCCCCTCCCCCATGCTGGCCAGCGCGAACATCAGCGACTCGCGCGCCTGCACCATCGGCTGGCCGCGCATGGAACCGGAGGTATCGATGATGAGAATGATCTCGCGCGGCGTGTCCACCGCCTCGAACGTGTGCGGCGGTGTCAGCATCAGCAACAGGTGCTCGTGATCCCCCTTCCGTTCGGCGAAAGCGCCCAGTTCGACCGAGCCGGTGTCGGCCGGCGTCCACGCCAGCTCGAAGTCGCGCCGTGAATCGACCACTTCATCGTTAAGCTCAATGCGCCAGTCCAGACCGCGCTTCTCGGTCCAGATTTCGTGGTGGCTGGCCTCGATGGACTCCAGCGGCATGCCGGGCGCCAGGTCCACGCCAAGGGAAAACGCGCTGGAGCGGAAGGAGCCCGCTCCGCGCGCACCCCCGCCAAGCATGCCGTGGACATTGGACAAGCTGTGGCCAAAGCGCGGCACCACCGTGGTCGGGAATTGCAGACTGAAGCGGCCGTGCGCATGGTCGACGCGCTGACGATAACCGATTCGAATCTCGACGCGCTCACCCGGCGGGATATTGGCCACCCGGGTGACGAACAGGTTGCCCGCATCGCGCTCGACCAGGCCGGCGGCCCGTCCGCTGTCGCGTGCCTGGCGATAGCTCTGCCGGGCCTCGGCTTTTTCCTGTATCTCGCCTTCGATGCGGCGCTCGCCGATGACGACTTCCAATCGCTCGACCGAGGTGTTGTCCGGCAACGGGAACAGGTAGCGGCCCTCGGCGAACTGGTCGGTCTGATTGACGAAGTGCTGGGTCAGGGTGGTGTCGGCCAGCATTCCCGTGACCTCGATGTTCACGTCGGTGGCCAGTAGCAGCGCCGGTTGTTCTCCCTGGTCGGTCGTGGATTCCAGCCAGAGTCCGGCGGGCGTGCTCCAGGCCGCACCCGACAACAGGACCACCAGGATGGCCAGGACGAGATTCCTTGTGTTCTTCTTCATGTCGTCTCCAATGGTTTTTATTGATGCGTCTGAGGGGGACCATTGAAGCGTCCGGGGCTGTCAATCCCCGGTCTCGTGAATGGCAATTCAGCGAACAAATGTGGCAAACTTGTGGCAGCCGCTCTCCCTTGAACCGTCCCGGCCCTTCCCAATCAATGACATCGCGCGTCATCGCCATCGTCGAGGATGAAGCCTTGCTTCGCGACAACTACCGCGAGGCGCTGGAGCGCTACGGCTTCGCCACCCGTGGATACGCCAGCCGCAGCGAGGCCGAACAGGCTTTCAGCGGTCCCCTGCCCGACCTGGTCATCATCGACATCGGATTGGGCGACGAACCCGAGGGCGGTTTCGATCTGTGCCGGCAACTGCGGTCGCGCTCGCAACAACTGCCGATCATCTTCCTGACCGCACGGGATTCCGACCTGGACGCTGTTTCCGGACTGCGCCTGGGAGCCGACGATTACCTCACCAAGGACATTTCCACCCAGCACCTGCTGGCCCGCATCCTGGCGCTGTTCCGGCGCATCGATGTCGCCGGCGATAACAGCCGCGACAAGCGATTGATCCGCCACGGCGCACTGGAGATCGACAGCGAGGCCCTGACAGTGAGCTGGCGCGGGCAGGCGCTGGCGCTCACCGTCACCGAGTTCTGGATGGTGCATGCACTGGTGGCCCATCCCGGGCACGTGCGCAACCGCGGCCAGCTGATGGAAGCGGCCAGCCTGCTCGTCGACGACACCACCGTCACCTCGCACATCAAGCGCATCCGGCGCAAATTCCAGGCGGTCGATCCGATTTTCGATGCTCTGGAGACCGTGCACGGTGCAGGCTATCGCTGGACGCGATGAAGCTTCGCAGTCAGTTGCTGCTGGTCACCTTGATGGTGGTGCTGATTCCCGTCGCCGGCTGGCAATTCGTCAAGACGCTGGAACAATCGCTTCGCCAGGCCCATGAACAGACGCTGATCGACAGCGCCACCGCGATCGCCCGGACGCTGGCCGCGGATCATCCCCAACCGTGGGACGGCCCGGCCGACGGGCTGTACGTGCACCGGCTGGAAGGCGATATCCACCTTGACGGTCATGACGGTGACTGGGAGCGATGGCTGGACCAGGCGACACGACTGGAACCGTCATCCGAAACCCTCTCGGCTCAGCTCCTGCTGGCCCAACAAGAGCGCGGTCGCCTGCACCTGTTGCTGCGTGTCGTCGACGACACCCTGGTCTTCGCCGACCCCGAGCATGGAGCGGGTGATCGCGTGGAGCTGATAGTCGGTCACGACGGCCAGGACCATCGGGTTGTACTGGCCCCGATGGCCCCAGGATGGATCGAAGCCAGGGACGACACCGGATCGATCCGGGTCCAGGGCAACTGGCAGCCCCGTCGCGACGGCTGGACACTGGAACTCCTGGTGGCTGACCCGCCCCATCCGGAGGCCCTGGGCGTGACCGTAATGGATGTCGACGATCCTGTTGAGCGTCGGGTCGTGGACCGGGCGCAAACCGATGGCACGCAAGCACTGGTTCGTCGCCAAGCGTTGCTCGGCAATCGCCTGGCCAGCCTGCTACCGGACAATACGCGCGGCTGGGCGACGACCACCGCGGGCTGGGTGCTGGCCCGTCACGACGGGCGCCGGGCCAACGGCACCATGCCGGGACCGCCGCCGGTGCTGTTCGAGCGGCTGCTGGCAGACCGCTTGCAGGAACGTCCCCGCATCGACAACGACACCGCCAATCTCTCGCTTCCGGCATCAGCTCAGGGAGTGAGCGTCGAATGGATGCGCTCGGGCCGCGGCGACGGCGTGGTCGTGATGGCCAGCGCCGCCGTCGAAGTCGCCGGCCAGCATGTTGGCCAGGTGATCCTGGAGCGCAGTGCCGATGAACTCCTCGTTCTCGCCAACCAGGCTGTCCTGCGCCTGTTCGGCACCAGCCTCGCCGCGCTGGCATTGATTGCACTGCTGCTGATCGGGTTTGCCGTTCTGCTGTCCGAACGCATCCGGAGACTGCGCAACCGGGCCGAGTCCGCCGTCCTTGCCGATGGCCGGGTCATCGAGCCGATCGAATCCCCACGTGCGGCCGACGAGATCGGCGACCTGGGCCGCAGCATAGCCGAACTCATCGAACGCCAGTACCGCCACCAGCACTACCTGCGCACACTGGCCGACAAGCTCGCCCACGAGTTGCGCACACCGCTGGCCACGATCCGCTCCTCGCTCGACAACCTGGCCCAGGTCGATGCAACCGACGATCGCGAACGCTACCGCCTTCGGGCCGAACAGGGCTGCCGACGACTCGGCACCATCCTGCAGTCGATGAGCCAGGCGGCAAGAGTCGAGGAGGCTCTGGACAGCGAACATTTCGAAGCGGTTGATCTGCATCGCCTGCTCGAGGATTACGTGGCAGGCTGCGAAATCACCTACCCGTCGCGTGAATTCGACATGGACGCACAAACAAGTCGCCACGTCGTTGTCCGGGGATCGGCGGACCTGCTTGCCCAGTTGCTCGACAAACTGGTCGACAACGCAGTCGACTTCAGCCCGGAAAACGCCTGCATCCGGCTGGGGCTGAGGTGCCGCGGACGACGGGCCATCGTCCAGGTCGACAACCCGGGACCGCGCATCCCCGAAGACGTGGCCGAGACCCTGTTCGACTCGATGGTGTCGTACCGGCCCGACGGCAATGACCGGGTCCATCTCGGCTTAGGTTTGTATATCGCCCGGCTGATCGTTCGACACCACGGTGGCGAAATCAAGGCGGTGAAACTGCCCAGGGGCACCCGCTTCGAAGTGACCCTCCCGTTGATGGATGATTGATGCAAATCAAGCACCACAACGCGGAGGCGGCGCTATGCTGACCTGACCATGACCATCATTTGCGGGGACTTTCAGGATGAATGACATTCTCGTGGGGATCGACGGCACACGCCAGTGCCGCAAGGCCCTTGATCATGCGCTCGATCTGGCGGGCTGGAGCGGTGTCGCATTGCACGTGGTTGCAGTGGTATACGGAGC
>SKXY01000033.1 GCA_007128175.1 Wenzhouxiangella sp.
CGAATGTCGATGTCCTCGTCGAATACGACCACGAACTTGGTGTAGGTGAACTGGCGAAGCCACGACCAGATCCCCATCATGATCCGGCGAGCGTGGCCGGGATAGCCCTTGCGGATGCTGACCAGGGCAATGCGGTAGGAACACGCCGCCGGCGGCAGAAAGAAATCGCGCACCTCGGGAAAGACCCCGCGCAGGATGGGCACGAACAGATCGTTGAGCGCCGAGGCCAGCACCGAGGGTTCATCGTACGGCGACCTGCCCATGAAACTGCCCTGATAGATGGCCTGATCGCGCATCGCGACCCGCTCGACGATCAGCACAGGGTAGCGGCCGGGAGCGTTGTAATGACCGGTATGGTCGCCGAACGGACCTTCCAGGGCATCGTCATCAGGATGGATATGCCCCTCGAGCACGATCTCGGCCGAGGCCGGCACCTCCAGCCCGGTCAACGGTGCGGCGATCACCTCGCTGCGCGCGCCGCGCAGCAGGCCGGCGAACTGGAACTCCGAAAGCGTATCGGGCACGGGCGAGACGGCTGCCAGCGTGGTGGCCGGATCGGCGCCGATGACCACCGCCACCGGAAACGGCTTGCCGGGATGATCGTGCCGCCAGCGGACAAAATCCTGGGCCCCGCCGCGGTGCGCCAGCCAGCGCATGATCACGCGATTGCGACCGATCAGTTGCTGGCGGTAGATGCCGATGTTGCTGCGCTCCAGCACGGTGTTGTGGGTGATCACCATCCCCAGCGTGATCAGCCGGCCGGCATCACCCGACCAGCAATGCTGCACTGGCAGAGCATCGAGATCGACTTCGTCGCCCGCCATGCCATTGGCGAGAAACGGAGCCTGGTCGACACGACGCGGCGACACCAGCGCAAGCTGGCCGAGTTCCGGCCAGTCGCTCAATGCCTGCTTCAACCCCCGCGGCAGGCGCGGCTGTTGCAGGCGCGCCAGCAATTCGCCCAACTCACCCAGGCCGCGTACCGGTCGCTCCCCCAGCACCGCCTCGATGCGACGCCGATGACCGAACAGGTTCAAAAGCAGCGGCATTTCACTGTCGACGGCATTTCGCAACAGCACGGCCGGCCCCTCGCGGGCCTGCACCTGGCGGGCCAGCGCGGTGGCTTCCAGCACCGGGTCGACCGCCTCGTCGACCGTCGCCAGGTCACCGCGCCGCTCGAGCGCGGCCAGGAATTCACGCAGATCCCGATAGGGCATGTTGGCACCTTGATCAAGCCAGCTCACAAGCCTGCCGCAAGTCGTGCGCAGATTCCTTGTCGGCGGTCAACGAAAACAAGGGTGAGTAGCCATGCCGGAGCCTCGCAGGCAAACCCCTGACCCTGCGTTCAGGCGAATCGACTACCGGACACCCGCTGAAGGCCTCGCCACGCGTCGAACTGAAGCGGGTGTCCACCAGTCGATTCGCCCTCAAAGTCGTGGCACAAAATTCTCACCGGCACCAGCGAGCGATAGACTGGCATTATTGATTCCCGTCAAGCGTCTCTTTGGACGACTAAGGCAAGCTGCGCGCCATGAACAAAACCTCAGACACCACCAAAGACCTCTCACTGGCCCTCGTCGGAAGCGGCGGCGCCGGCGTGATGACCGCCGGCCAGACGCTGCTGGATGCCGCCGCGGCCAGTGGCTACTACGGCCTGATGACCCGTGCCACGGGACCCCAGATCCGCGGCGGCGAGGCCGCCGCCATCCTGCGCCTGTCGGGCGAACCGGTCGAATGCCAGGACGATCGCCTGGACCTGCTGGTCGCGCTGGACTGGAACAAGGCCGAGCGCTTTGCCGATGAACTGATCCTCGACGCTGAAAGTCTGGTCATCGCCGATCCCGGCCAGGGTGAAGTGCCGGCCTGGGTCGGCGAATCCGGGGCCCGCCTCGTGGAAGTGCCGTTTGACGCGTTGACGAAGGAAGTCCGCGGCGCACGCGCCAACACCATCGCCGTCGGCCTAGTCGGTCAACTGATCGGCCTGAAAGGTACGGACGTCGAAGCCACGGTCGGGCGGATTCTCGAAAACAAGGGCGCGAAGCTGATCGAGGCCGCCCTGGCCGGCCTGAAGCTGGGCCGCACGGCAGTCGACGATCTCCCGCAACGGCAAGGACTGGCGGGTCAGCCGGACCAGGCCGAGCCGCGCTGGCTGATTACCGGCAACGATGCCGCCGGCCTGGGCGCGGTGCGTGGCGGGGTGCGCTTCTGTGCCGCCTACCCCATCACGCCCTCGACCGAGATCCAGGAATGGCTGGCCGCCCACCTGCCCGAACTCGGCGGTAAGCTGATCCAGGCCGAGGACGAACTGGCCTCGATCAACATGTGCCTGGGCGCCTCTTTCGGCGGCACCCCTGCGATGACCGCGACTTCCGGTCCGGGTTTTTCACTGATGGTCGAGGCGCTGGGACTGGCCACCCAGGCCGAGATCCCGGTGGTGGTGGTCGATGTGATGCGCGGCGGCCCTTCGACCGGCATTCCCACGCGGTCCGAACAGTCCGATCTGGACATCGCGGTACACGGCGCCCACGGCGATGCACCACGGCTGGTGCTTGCCCCCAACAGCATCGGCGATTGCGTCACCACCACGCAGTGGGCGGTGCACCTGGCAGAAGCCCTGCAGTGTCCGGCGGTGGTCCTCAGCGATCAGCGTCTGGGCCAGGCAAGGGCGGCGATCGACCCGCCACCGCAGTGTGACTGGCAGGCAAACCGCAAACTGGCGACCGACGAGCTGGAAGACTACCGGCGCTTTGCCGATACCGACGACGGCGTCTCGCCCATGGCCCTGCCCGGCACCGCCGGCGGTGAGTACACCGCCACCGGCCTGAGCCATATGGAATCGGCCCGGCCCTCGGCCAGCGGCATGGATCACCAGCGCCAGCTCGACAAACGCCGGCGCAAGCTGGAACAGTTCCACTTCGGCGACGACTGGGCCGACATCGACGGCGACGGCGAGCTGGTCGTGCTGACCTGGGGCTCGACCACGCTGCCGGCGCGCGAGGCCGTCGCGCGCATGCGCTCACGCGGGCATGCCATCCGCCTGATCTCGATTCGTCTGCTCAGCCCGCTGAACACGGAGGTGCTGACCGAAGCCCTTGCTTCGTGCCGACAATTGCTGATCGTCGAACAAAGCCACGGCGGCCAGTTCCACCGCTACCTGCGCTCACGCATTGAACTGCCGGACGACACCCACCTGCTGGCGCGACCCGGCCCGCTCAACATCGGTCCCGGAGATATCGTGACCGCCATCGAGAACCTGGACCTGGAGAAAGTGGCATGAACTCGGCCGTCGAACAACAAATCAGGATCCTCGGACACAAGGACTTCAAGTCCGACTACAAGCCGGTGTGGTGTGCCGGCTGCGGTGATTTCGGGGTGCTCAACGCGCTTACCAAGGCCATGGCCGCGCTCGAACTCGAGCCCGAGAACGTCGCCATGATCGCCGGCATCGGCTGCTCCTCGCGCATTCCGGCCTACACCACCGTCTACGGCTTCCACGGCGTGCACGGGCGGGCGCTGCCGCTGGCCGCCGGGCTGGCCGTGAGCCGTCCGGAACTGACCGTGATCGCCACCGGCGGCGACGGCGACGGATTTTCCATCGGCGGCAACCACTTCCTGCATGCCTGCCGACGCAACGTGAACATGACCTACCTGGTCATGGACAACTCGGTCTACGGCATGACCAAGGGCCAGGCCTCGCCGACCACCGAACGCGACTGGACCGGCAGCAGGCTCTCGCCACAGGGCACGCATCAGCCGCCGCTGCAGCCGCTGGAACTGGCGCTGGCCGCACGAGCGCCCTTCATTGCCAGGGCCTTTTCCAACAGCCCCAACGAACTGGCCCGCATCATGACAGAGGCGATCGAATTCGACGGCTTTGCCTTCGTGCAGATTCTGAGCCCCTGCATCACCTTCCGCCCTGAACAGCTCGGCTGGAAAAAGCGCGTGCATGAGGGCTTCGAGGCCACCAACGACCGGGCCGCTGCATTCGCCGCCCTGGCCGAGGACGACGGTTTCACCACCGGTGTGCTCTACCGCGCCCCGCGTCCGCACTTCCAGCCCGACCAGCGCGAGCCGGTCGATATCGAGACCATCGAAAAACGATTCGAGGTGCGCTCATGAGTCCGCTGAAAGATCTCGGCAGCTTTCTCGCCCACGCCGTGGTACTCGAAGACGAAGCCGCCACCCGCTACCGTGAACTGGCCGACGCCATGGCGGTGCACAACAACCCCGAAGTCGAGGCGCTGTTTGCCAAGATGGCCGGATACTCGGAAATGCACCGCGCCGAGGCCGTTGCCCATGCCGAAAAGCATGCCGGCGGTCTGCCGGACCTCAAGCCATGGGAATTCGAATGGCCCGGCGACGAGAGTCCGGAAAGCGGCCGGCTGGAGTCCTCGCATTACCTGATGACGCCTTTCCATGCCCTGGAGCTTGCACTGGAAGCCGAAGAAGGTGCCTTCGGCTTCTACAGCAGCATTGCCGACAAGACCGACGACCCGGCCATCCGCGAGCTGGCCGAGGAATTCTCGGCCGAGGAAAAACAGCACGCCGAGGCGCTGAAAAAGTGGATCGCACAGTACCCCGAGCCACCCGAGAACTGGGACGACGATCTCGACCCGCCGGTGCCGATCGACTGAAGCGACCCAACCACAAGTTTCCGGTCGGCAGTCGACTGCGCCTACCGTGCTGAAATTGGCACGGGCGTTGTCGGTCGCGCCGATTCGTCGTGAATGACGTAGTCCCTGTCAGGGTCCGCCTTGGCACGATACATGGCCTGGTCAGCCTGGTGAAACATCTCGTCGAAATCGAAATCGCAAGACCCGAACAGACGGATGCCGATACTGACTCCGACCTGGACCCGGGCACCCTGCAGATGAATAGGGCCGCGAATCTCGCTGGCAAGCCTTTCGACAATGTGCTGGACGATTTCATGCGCTTCCGACACAACCGGGGTATCCAGGTGCAGGATGACCACGAATTCATCGCCGCCCACACGGGCGCACAGGTCGCTGCTTCGTGTTGTCTGGATCAGACAGTCTGCGACCCGTATCAACAAGGCATCTCCTGTATCGTGGCCCCAATGATCGTTGACGGCATTGAAGCCATTGAGATCGACGACCAGCATCACGTGTAAGTCATGGCCGCACATGCCGCGCTGAAGAAGATGATTGAGGTAGGCATGCAGCCCACGACGATTGGACAGCCCGGTCAACTCATCAGTCAGCGCGGCCTCTTCAAGACCAGCAAGCAACTGGTTCCGGCTGGTGTTTTCCGGCACGAATACCCAGAGGTAAAGAATCCCGGTAGCCGCCAGGGCCAACCCCACGAAGCCGACACCGAAGTGAAGTAGCTGTTCGTGCGGAATGCATGCGTCCATGGCAACCGTCTGGATGAAGCAGATCAGAAGCAGGGTCGCCAGTATCACGGCAATAGCTGCAACCAGAATACGCATCTGAACGCCAGACTTGCCACGCCACAAGGTCTGGTCAATGGTCAAGCCATCGACGCCGGCCGCTCCCCGGTTACTGCGCACGCGTTGCCACGCTCGTTGCATGTTCTCGCGGCACACCACCGCCTCGAGAACCATCGGTTCACCGGTCATCGACATACTCCTCCGACGCCGTGATCGTTTGTTGCGCGCAGCCGACTATCCCGGCGGTTCCGCCGCCGGCCTCCGCGGTGCGTCCGGGCATCTCAGCCCGGGCATCTGCAACTCCTTCGATCATCGAGTCTTCGGTGCCGAGTCGGCACTTCCTGTTTGGCCCTTCGTCGGGGTGCGCACCCAACTACTATGACCTCTGCTGACTTCTGTACACCC
>SKXY01000123.1 GCA_007128175.1 Wenzhouxiangella sp.
ATCGACATCGAACCGCTCGGCAATCGCTGCGAGATCACTCCCCTGATGGCGAAACGCAAAACTGGAGGTCCGAGACATCACGCGCAGTTCGCCGATACGGCTGAGGCTGTCGATCAGCACTTCGGACAGACCGTCGCTGAAGTACTCGTTGTCTCGGTCGACACTCAGGTCGGTGAACGGCAGCACGGCGATCGAACGTCCCGGCGCCGAATCGATAATTGCCTCGGGGCGGAACAGCAAAAAGCTGAGCGCAGACAGCAATGCCGCGATAATGACCAGGTCCACGTAGTGCCAGTTGAGTTGAAAAGCTGCCGGCTCGTGATGGGGCAATGGCCGGGTGCGCACCACGCCTCGGGGCGTGATGTCGTACATCCATGTCAGCACCGCAACGAGCGGCAAGCCGATGATTGACAGCACCACCATGACAGTGAGAACCCAGCCGGGGACAAGCAGGGGAGGAAACACGATCGCACCGACTTGCAGGATCACCCAGACACAGAACACGTAGGCACCCACAACACGGACGACATGACGTCGCCGAAGTTCATGCAAGACATAGTGCAGTCGGGACAGCCTAGAGGGCATGATCCGTCCAGCGTTTCGTACGCCAATGTCGACAGGACCGGGAAGTCATGGCGGCCAAATCTTGCGCTGCTAGTCTTCTCGGTCACCGCCTGGTTTACTATTGCCTGCCCACCGATCCGCGCCCCCTTTCACGGTCCAATCAGCATCGTTGCAAAGTATAGACTGATTCGCCCTTTATGTGAAGTGCGTCACATTTCACGCCGACCATGTGCGATGATGAGGCATCCGGGCGAGGTTGAATGCGGAATCAGGACAAAGGTTGTCGGTTGAGCCTCGTCGCCGGGTTGCGCATAATCGGATCGAACCGCGTCAATGTGATGCGGACGGTACTTGTGAGGGAGAAGCGGAAATGACAAAGGGCGCAAGGAGCGCAAAGGGAGCGAAGGGCGGCACCATCTCGGTCGATCTCAAGGTTTCCCTGTTCGGCCAGGGCGTGGTCACGATACTGGCTGCTATCGTGGTGGCGGTGGCCTTTTACCTGCAACTCGATATCTGGTTCTTTCTTGCCGTTCTTGTCGCGATGATTCTGCTGTGGGCCTGGTTGATGCATCGGATCAACCGTTTCCGCTGGCGCCGGCTGGTGTTGTCACACAGCGGCCACCAGGTCGTGCTGATCGGCCGCGACAAGTACCGCGAAGCCGGGCATTTCGGCCGTCGCCTGATCGTTTCTTCCTTCGTTACCTGTTTTTCCGTCAAGGGTGAACGCCGGCGCTACTGGTTGTGCCTGTTCGCCGACAGCACCGACGCGGCCAGCTGGAAACACCTGCGCGAGATGCTTCAGAAGGACTGATCAGGAGGGCCGGCTCAGGCGGCCTGCCGCAAAAGGTGGATACTGATCCAGATCAGTATCAATGCGGCCAGTCCGAGCACCGCCCACAGTACGATTCGACGCCATGGCAGGGGTTCGGACGGCAGTTCCAGGGCGCTGGCACCACCTGCTTCCCCAGGACCACTCACGGCCGTAAGCGGCCATTGCCAGGCCTGTCCCAGCCGCTGAATAGTACGTTCCACGAGCTCCCGGTTGTCGGGCGATCGGTCCAGTCGACGGGAGCCGGCATACAAGCGCCACGGACCCTGGCCTTGCGGCAGGAAAACGACTTCTTCGACCTCCGTACTGAACTCCACCCTCACACTGCGGCCGGGTGCAGGTTCCACCTGGACTTGCCAGTAACGAAAGCGTTCTCGATGGTCGAGCTCGAGCCGGTTGGCACCGGGCGCTTCCCCGGGCAGGGTCGACAATACGCCCCTGCCGAGTCGTTGCCAGGGCTGGTCGGAATGGTTGCGTGCACTGACGACCAGATCGGCGAGCACGTTGGCGCCCTCTGTTTTCACCTCGATGCTGCGGACCCGGTAGGCGCCGGGCAAACTCAGTTCAGATAGCGGCTCGCCGGCTTTGATCTCCCGGTGGAAGGTTTGAACCTGGCGATGATCTTGACGACCTTGCGCCAGCAGAAAGGCCTGTTCCATGCGCAGACCCTCGGGAACGGCATCGGCAAAGCAGCGCAGGTGCCAGGCTCTCGGCAATTGTCCGATATCCAGTGAGCCGGAATAGCGGTAGGGATGACGTTCGCCCCGGTCCAACAGGCCCAGCCGTCTTTCCGGTTCGTCCGGGTCATCGGCGTTGCGTATCCGGCAATCCAGGCGGGTTGCCGTCATGCTTTGCAGACGCAGCTCCAGCATTCGATCGGGTAACTCCTCCGACATATCGGGCGCGCCGATCAGTGCTTCCAGCACCGGGGGGCGACGCGTATCGGCATCCGGCTGACCGCGCGGAATCGTCATCACCAGCCTGCGCCCGTCCTGCAGAAGTTCCAGTCGCAACGGCGAGTCGCCGGAAGTCTCGGGCGTATCGGCATCGGCCACCGTGGACTCGGTGTAGTCGAGCACCTCGCGTCGGCTCAGTGATTCCACCAGATCATGCGGTGCCACCAGGGCGAACGGAACACGCTGATCACTGGCGTCGCTGATTGCCAGATCGGCAAGTCCCGGATCGGTCATTACGGACTGCATGTCGGGGTCAATCCGGACCCGGGCCACACCTTCAGCGGCGTCGGCATCCAGTGTCCAGACCTGCACGAAGCGTTCCGGATCGAGCGCCGGCAGCGGCATGGCCAGGAACGTGATCATCAGGGCGGCGAGTATTCGCTTCATCGCGTCGGATGCTCCTTGGCGGCAGACAGGTTTTCGTTATCCGGACGTGGCGGTGCCGGCGCAAGAAATCCCACCAGGATCGACAGCAGGCCGAAGGCCAGGAAGGAGACGATGCCGGCGAGGGTCGACAGGAAGGTGCGGTCGATGATGAGCAGCTTGCAAAGTACGACGCCGAGCATCACGGCACCGGCCATCCACAGTCCGCGCCGGCCGGACAGAGAACCGCTCACCCAGGCGATGACCGCGAGAGTCGTCCAGCCCACACTCAATGTCGCCTGACCGATGCGCGAGTAGAGCAGGCTATCGGCCGACCAGGCTATGGCGGCGAGGTGATGCACGCCCCGCAGCATCATCCAGGTCATGACGACAAACAGCAGCAGCCCGAGCCAGCCCATGGTTCCGTTTTTTACACCGTATTGCCTGGCCAGCTGGAACAACAGGATGAGTCCGCCGAACTGCGCGATCTCCAGCGGATTGAGCAGTGGCACGAAAGGCAGTGGGCCGGCATCCCCCGCAGAACTCAGGCTGTAGAGCAGGGCCAGTACCGTCACCGCGCTGAACACGACGACCAGCCAGCGCTTGCCAAGGGCGGCGCTTCCGGCCGGTGACAACGGTGCTCGACCGTTCACGAGCAACCAGGTCAGCAGCAGGTAAAGCGGCAGGGACGCAGCCAGCCAGTGCCAGCCTTCGCCCAGCTGGAGAATCTGGTCGGCCACATGGACTGCAGACAGGGCCAGCATGACGATGATGCCGGCATGAGTGGCCAGAGAGGCCAGCGCCTGCCAGCTTTCTCGGGACTGGCGCAGGTATCGCTGGGCCAACCAGGCCAGGCCGATGAACACCAGCCAGGCCATGGTGCCGAAACCGGCCAGCGGCCAGTGTTGCCCGTCAGTCTGGAAAGCGGCCAGGGGAACACCCGCCAGTAGCACGATCCCTGCCGATTGACCGGCCACTGTCCATTGGAAACGCTGGCAGAACCGGGCAGCGATGGCCGCAGAGACGCCCGCAAGCAGCAACCACATCTGTGCAGTCAGCGGGGCACTGGTGTGACGATCGATCTCGATCAGGCCATTGAGAAGCCAGATCGACAGTGCCGACAGAACAAGCAGGCCGATCAGCTGCGCGGATGCGGCGGCAAGCGTGTAGCGCCAGGCGCTGATGGTGAGAGCCGCGGCAATTGCGAGCCCCCCGAGAAGGGCCTCGTTGAGTATCGGCAATGCAGCACCACGGTAGCCAAGCAGAACGTAGAACCACACGGCCGCGGCCACGAGTTGCAGGGTCAAACCCGTCAGTCGGCCGGCACGGTGGCGATACGCGATACCAAACCAGACCAGTGCCGCACCCTGCAGTGCCCAGATCAGGGCTACGGTTGGCGCCGCGAATGAAAAGGGAACCGCCAGCGTGGCAAAGCCCACCGCCAGCACGGCGTGACTGCGACCCAGTGCCGGTCGCGGATGAATGCGCAGCAGGAAAAAAGCCACGGCCAGGTAGATGATTGCCAGTGCCAGTGCCGAAAATGCAATGGCCATGCGATCGCCATCGAGCAGGGTTGCCTGCAGGGGAAAGGCGAACAACGGCAATCCGAACACCAGCACCACGTCCGGCCGATGGCCCTTGCCGGCTTCGTCCTGCAATGCATGCAACACCGGAATCAGCAAGTACAGTGCGTAAAACAGCAGCAGAAAGGCCTGTGTGCCGGCGTAAAGTCCCGTTGTGTAATTCAGTACACCCCAGGCCGTGCCGATGACAAAGGTGAAAGCGAAACCGATGCGGTTGAGCAAGGGCCAGGACTGACGCCAGGCGATGGCAAAAATGCCGAGATTGAGCAGGGCGTACCAGCCAAACAGGACCAGGTGATTGCCGTCATCGGTGGCGATCAAGAGGGGTGCGGAAAAACCTGCGATCACAGCCAGAACGGCCAATGCCAGCGATGCCTGGGCCACCGATAGCACCGCGGTAGCGATGGTCAGCACGATCAACATCGCAAAGGCGGGCAATGCCGGCAGGACATCGTAAAGCTGGAATGCGGCAAAGACCACCAGTGCCAGCACACCCACGGCACCGCCTTGCAATGACAGCGCAAACACGCGTCGGCGGTGGCGTTCGCGCCAGGCAAACGCCAGGGCAACCGCGGCGACCAGCGCCACGGCGCTCAGGCGCCATTCTATGGGGACGGCCAGCCAGCCCTGGTCCAGGGCATGCCGCAGCAGGGCGGCCACCCCCACGAACAGAACCAGCACGCCGACCTTTACAGGCAGATTGCCCCGGGTCAGCCATTGCTGAAAAAGACCAGGAGAGGCAGGCTCGGTTGTTTGCCCTGCAGGCGTGGCGCGAACGGGATCATGCCGATGAGGTTCGGCCGCTGGTCGTTGGCTTTTTTCATCGTCATCCGGTGCTTGAGTCGTAGCTGCAGCCGGGGTCTGTTCGGGTTCCGTTTCCGATTCCTGTTGCGGCTCGATACGTTTCTCTAGCGCCCGCACTCGACGCTGAAGGATCAGCACCTGGGCGAACAGGGCGCCGATGCAGCCGCCGGCGAACATGGCGAGCATTCGGGTTTCTCCGATCAGCCAATTCATGCGTGCCATGTCCGGAATCACCAGCCCGACCAGCACACCGGCGATGACGAGAACGGCCACCATGCCGTCGTTACCTTGTCCTGATGGTCTGGGTCGACTCACTTCGTGTTCCGGTCAGTGTTCATTGGCGAGGCCATGCGTGTCGGCAATCCGGTTACGGCACCAGGCCAGCAATTCTTCCGGTGGAGCCGGTCGGCCGATGGCGTAGCCTTGCAGCAGATCGATATTCGATTCGGTCAGCAAATCACGAATACTCGAGGTCTCGACGAATTCGGCGATCGTGAGCTTGCCGACGGCATGACCGAGGCGATTGATCTCCCGAACCATTTCCAGGGCGGTACGATCATGCTCGATGTCACGCACGAATCCGCCGTCGATCTTGAGATAGTCAACCGGCAAGTCCTTCAGATAAGCCATGGATGACAATCCACTACCGAAATCATCCAGTGCGAAACGGCAACCTCGCCGATGCAGATCCGCCAGTGTGCGGCGCGCGGTTCCGAGATTGGAAATCAGTGCCGTTTCGGTAATTTCGAAACAAAGCTTGTCAATCATTGCGGAATGAAGGTCAACGGAATTGACAAGAAACTCAAGGAAACGATCGTCACCCAGGCTGCGACCGGAGAGGTTGATGTTGATTCTTTCCAGGCAATCGAGCACCTCGGGGTTGTCGGCCAGCCAGGACAGCACGCTCCGAACCATCCAGCGATCGATTTCCGGCGACAGGAAGTAACGTTCGGCCGCGGGCATGAACTGACCAGCAGCCAGCACTTCGCCTTCAGGCGTGTTCATGCGGACCAGCATCTCAACGGCATGAACTCGGTTATCCGGCGTGCCGCCGGCGACGATGGGCTGATAGTAGAACGCCAGGCGATCCTCATGGATGGCCGACTGGATGCGTCCAACCCATCGCAGCATCCCTATGCTCTCGGCCAGGCGACGGTCCTCATCATGCCAGCAGTGAACACGATTGCCCCCGTCCTCCCTGGCCGCCAGTCCTGCACAGTCAGCCCGCCGCAGCAACTGCGCCACGGAATTGCCGATCCCGTCGAAGGGAACCAGTCCGATGCTGAGGCCAAGCCTCATGCCCGGCTGCGGCTCCAGACCGCCCACCGACGACAGCAGGCTTTCGCCACATGAAAGTGCTTTTTCACATGGAGTGTCGGGCATCAAAACGATGAACTCGTCACTGCCGAGTCGACCGATACGGGCCGGCGATCGGAAGATTTCACGCAGGTGGACAGCCAGCTCGACCAGTACGCGATCACCACCGGCATGCCCGAGGTTTTCGTTGACCAGTCTGAACTGATCGACATTGATCAAGAGCAAAGCGTGCTCGTTCCTGCCATCGCATCGGTCGAGGAACTGTGACAGCTGGTTTTCGAATGCCGGCCGGTTGAGCAGGTCGGTCATGGAATCATGACTTTTCAGAAACTCCAGTTGGCGTTCGGCCGCTCGTTGCCTGGCCCGTATATTCAGGATTCGTTTCATCTGCCAGGCAATCAATGTTGCGAGCAACAGGATGATCATGCCGGCAGCCAGCAAGAGGCCAGGTGACAATCCCGACCCGGAACGACCGTCATAGGGCTGCAACCACTGTTCGTAAATGCGGTCGAACTCGCCGCTGGCCATGACTCGCTCCAGGCCACGATTGACCGTATTCAGCATTGCTTCATTGCCCTGGCGCACGGCAAACGCGTTTTCTACCGGTAACACGGGTGGACCCGATACGGTGAGCTGTTCGAGACTGCCTTCCGCCAACGTGAATCGTCCCCGATGCTCGGTCAGCAGCGCCGCGTCGTATCCGCCTTCAGCCAGCAGGCGAAGACCCTGGGCATCCGTATCGACCAGGACCAATTCCGCATCCAGTCCGATTTCCTGAAGGTGCTCATGGCTGAAAGCGGCGCGCTGGACGATGACCCGCTTGCCGGTCAGATCCTGAATGGACCGGATCGTTGGCGCATCCGATGGAATGAAGATGCGGTGGTAGACGATAACGTGCGGATTGGCAAAGTCGACGCTTTCGGCGCGTTCAGCGGAAACAAACATCCCGAGCACGTCGATCTCACCCTCGATAAGTGCAGCACGCACTTGCTCCCAGCCGCCCAGTTCAAAACGGACTTCGAAGCCCATCTCCCGGGCAATGGCTTTCATGAGGTCGACGTGAAACCCTACCGCTTCACCGGAGTCATCAAACGTTTCGTAGGGCTTGTAGCCGTCTTCTCCCCCGACGACGACAATTTCGCATTGGGCCTGAGCGCACCAGAGCAAGGCGACAAACACCATCAACCGGCATAGCGCTTTACGCCTGGTTTGCATCCAGTGGTTGGACACCCGGAACATCCTCCGTAAAACCCTCCCGGCAAGACTAACCTGTTCATGCCGATTGCGACAACTGTAAAACCGCCGGTTATGCTCACAACCCTGCATGTTTGATCAGCAGGTCGCTGCTGGACAGGCACCTTGATGATCCGGGAAAATGACGACATGTGCGGAAGAGGTGGACTTGACTACTCCTGGAAGCGGATCTACGAGTACATGGATATACTCGGTGATCCGCCCGACGGTGGCCTTCGGCATCCCAATGTCGCGCCTTCGAGCCGACGTGGTGGAAAGGTCCGCTGGAGCAGGGTACCCGCGGTCCGTGCAATCGAGGAGGGACGACGTATCGACGCACTGGTCTGGCCCCTGGTGCCGCACTGGCTGAAAGGCGAACTGCCGAAGTTCTCCACCGCCAACTGTCGCTCCGAAAGTGACCGGTCCTTCTCCGAAACTGTGGCCGGCAAGCCCGCCTTTCGCAACGCGTGGAAACGCAACCAGCGCTGCCTGGTACCGTTTTCGTGGTTCTATGAGTGGGACCAGCGTACCCGGCCACGCCAACCGTGGCGCGTTATGCCGGTCGACCATCCGGTGCTGGTCATGGCCGGATTGTGGGACAGCTCCCGGTCAGCGGACGGTGAGGTCATCGAGTCGTTCACACTGGTCACAAGCGAACCCAACCAACTACTCAGTGATATCGGCCACCATCGCAGCCCTGTCATTTTGGAGCCTGAAGACTGGGAATGCTGGCTGTCGGCTGAAGCGTCGGAGGCGGAGCAAGTGATTCGTCCGCCGGCTGACGGCACCCTGCGGGCTGAGCAGGTCAGTACCCGGGTCAACAATCCCGAATATCAGGCCGAGGAGCTCATTCCCGCCGGGAGTGGCCGACGCAATTGAAGCCATCTGTCGCGAATCAGTGCGTTCTCCCGTTCTTAAGGGCTGAGAAGACTCCCGACAAGCCAACTGGAATCCAACGTGAAACGAATCAAGCACTTTTTCAATACCGTTCAGACGAACTGGTCCGAAGATCCGGCCGCACGTGGCGCTGCCAAGATGACCGCCGGCGCTGTCCTGGTGGCCGAAGGATTGTTCGGTGTGATCCGTAGCGGCGTTCGCCGTGCCGGAGGCCGCCGCAAGAAAGGCAAGGGCGGGCTGATTGGCGGCGTCATCGGCGTGGTCATCGGCATCGTGTTCATCATCGTCGGTTCCGCCATGGCGCCGAGCGAGCTGCCTGATGAAGTGACCACCCAGGGCGTGATCTCCGATGTCGAAACCAGCCGAAACAGCGATGGCAATACCATGCACTCACCGATCTACACTTTCGAGGTCGAGGGGCGCGAGTACACCTTCGGCTCGAGCATGCGCAGCTCGTCGCGCCCGACCATCGGCCAGGAGGTCGAGATAGCCTATTCGGCTTCCGACCCGCGCAATGCACGCCGGACCGATGGCCTGGAGAGCAAGGCCCACTGGGCTTTCATCGGCAGTGGTATCTTTGTTCTGGTGATGTCACTGGTCAGTCTGGCCATCAGCATTGCGCTGATCGTCTTCGGCATCATTCTTTTCAAGAGCGGACGTGCCGATCGCAAGGCCGCAGGGGAGACCGGCAGCTTCTTTTCCGACCTGATGTCGATTGCGCGACGCGCCAGTAGCGGAGAGATCGATATCGAACGCACCGCCGCAGGCCAGTCAGGCAGCGAGCAGGGCGACGAAGATGCCACTGCCCGGGCGTGATCGGGGAATCAGGTCAATCAGCTGACGCAAAAGGCCCCGGAAGAATCCGGGGCTTTTTTGCATCGCCTTGATTGTCAGAGGCCGAGATCGATTGGCAGCAGTACTGCATCGATTACGTGGATCACGCCGTTGCTGGCCGATATGTTGGCCGGCCCGATGGTCGCCGTGCTGCCCACGGCCGTGATGACGCCCGCTGAATTAACGGTGAAGCTTGCGCCTTCAAGCAGCGTGTTGATAGTGCGGTCGCGACGCGGCGGCACCACGCTGTTCGACGCACGACGCCCGAATGTCACGTGATAACTGACAACCGCTTCCACTGTTCCATCACCCAGAAGGTCATCAATGGCGGCGAAAGGGCCCTGGTTTTCGAGAACATCGGGGTCGAGCAGATCGACGATCGCTTCGACCAGTCCACCGAAAGCTGTATTGGTCGGCGCGAACACCGTGTACTGTTCGTCGTCGAACAGTCCAGCCACAAGCGTGCTGTCGGGATTGGTGTCCGCGATGTAGAGCACGGCATCGAGCAACAGTGAAAACTCGGCTGGTTCGGCCGAGGCCGCATCGGTAACGATTTCGACAATGGTCTGATTGCCCGGGGCCGCACCTGGAGCTGCAACGGCCGCGGAATGATTGAACAGCAGGCTCGAGCCTGCCAGCGACAATGCGACAGTACCAAGAACACTTGCAAGCGAAAATTTCATGGACATATCCTCCTCAGGATTAATGGTCCGTAAATCCCCTTGAGTCACATTTTCTGCCCCGGATTGTGTGCTGGAGGTGAGCTTTGGGTGAAGGAATTGTCAATGGGTTGAGATTCATGCCCCGACTCTGACCATCTACGGCCTCACTGCGACCGGAGTCGTACTGTCGGGGTTTATGACGAACACTCCATGGGAGTTCGCTGTCCAAGCCACAAACCCCAAAAAGGAGTCGGCCAATGTTCCGGCGTGTCGCGCTCATCGTTTTGCTGGTGGCAGCGTTTGCTGTTTTCCTGCACTGGAACGAACGGATTGGAGAGCCGCCTTCAGCGCCCTTGTCGCTTGATCCGGTCTGGGATGAGGAGCCGTTGGCCACTCCATTGCATCCGTTGCCATCGCCCGGGTATTCCTCATCGGACCTGCCCGAGCCTGAACCTGGCCCGGAAGGCCAGATCGAACCGCAGCCCATCCCAAAACCCGAACCCTTGTCGTTACTGGAAGAGAGTGACGACTACCTGCTGGATGTGCTCGGTAGCCGGTTCGGCGAAGAGGCGATCGCCGAATGGCTGGTCCGTGAACGTCTGGCTGAACGGTTCGTGGTTTTCATCAACAGCCTGGACGGCATTCCGATACCGCTGGAAATGCGCCCACTCGTTCCGCTTCCTGGTCGACCGGTGATCGACATGGTCGATTCGCAACCGCACTGGAGCGAACGAAATTTCGCGCGATACCGGCCCCCGGCGGAAATCCTTGAATCCATTGGTCCGACGGAAACCGCCAGCCTTTACATCCGGTATTACCCGCTATTGCAGACCGCTCATTCAGAACTCGGCATGGAAACCGACTACTTCAACGATCGCCTGGTCGAAATCGTGGATCACCTTCTGGATACGCGAGATGCCGAGGATATCGAGTTCCACCTCGAGCCCTATGAGGCCTTGTACCGGTATGCCGACGAATCGATGGAAGCGGCATCGGCCGGGCAAAAGATCATGTGGCGAATCGGCCCGGATCATGCCGAACGTGTGCGTGAATGGCTGGGACAGTTTCGGCGCGAAATCGCCCGTCCCTGAATCGCATAAGCCGGGAGCGAGGCATTGCCTCGCTCCGCGACCGACAGGAATGCCCTAAAGCGTGGCCAGCCCGATACCGCCAATAATCGAGAGCAGAATGCCGACGCCGAAGAAAATTGCCATCCACAACAGCGCCGCGCGGGCCCAGTTGGCCTTGCTCGGCGGCGTCGTCGACGACACGGCCCATACGATCAGCATGATGATGTTGACGATGGGAATGAAAGTCAGAAAAAGCGTCAGCATCCAGTTGCCGAGCGTGATGGTCTGATCGGTCTGTGCTTCCATGAGGTCAAACTCCGTTTGCGTATTGATTGAATGCTCCCGCCTCACATGACGGGAGCCCAGCCTCAATAACGTCAAACGGCTGCCGTTTCTGCCAGTGACTTGTCAGAAATCAGTTGATGATCTGCCAACTTCCGTCCGGTTGGCGGCAGGCCGTGCCGTAGACCTGTTCGGTGCGACCGCCGATCTCCGCGTCCATGGTGTACTCGCGACATGGGCCTTCAGCCGTCTCATAGGTGCGTGTCGGCTCCATGCGGTAGTAATAACCGGTATCTGGGTTTTGCCATTCCGAAGCCACGCCGGTACGCGTGGTTTCCAGAGTCGCGGACATTTTCATGCGATCGAGTTCGTCCATGGACCGCCCTACCGAGGCGCCGACGGCACCGCCGACCACAGCCCCGGCTGCCGTCGCCAGAGTACGCCCACGACCGCTGCCCACCTGGGAGCCCAGCACGCCGCCCATCACACCACCGATCAGCATGCCGACGTCTTCTTTATGACCATGGGTCGCACAGCCGGCCGTCACCAGGGCGGCGGCGAGAACCAGGCCAAAAGCAAGCATTCTGTACATCAAGATTCCTCCAAATGGTTGGAAATGAAGTTCTACCTGCCCATTATGGACAACAGTCGGGTCGGATTGTCTCCGCAACGGGTTTTCATCCGAACAGGTGATCGAATATCAGGTGTGCGGGTACGTGGAACAGGATCGGAATGGCCAGCATGAGAAAGCCGACAAATAACACGGGATGAACGAGTTTCCGGTGTCGCACCGGACCAAAAGCCCAGTTGACATTGCGCTCCGGCCGGGTCAGCAGGCGGCTTGCCGGGATCACCAGCCAGGTCAGGACAACGGCAAGGGGCAGGGCGCGTGCATCGTAACCCAACAGCCAGACCATCCAGATCAGGAACAGCGGCAGCGGGACGTGAAACAACGACAATGCCTTGAGAAACCCTGGCCTTTCGGGCTCGAACATGTAGTCGACAATGCCGCCCAGGCGTCGACCGGTCAGCAATCGGCCGAAATACCCGAGATTCCAGGCCAGCTCCGGCACCAGCACGAGCACAGCCGCGACCCCGGCCAGCAAGGGAATTTCCAGCCAAACGGCGGGAATGCTCAGGAGCAGCGCGATATCGCTGAACCACAACAGGTTGCCCGGCCCGTAATTGCGCCAGTAGACGACCAGTATCGCGAGTGCCGGCAGGGTCCAGACAATCTTTAGCCAGAGCGGAATCATGCTGACCGGCATTATGCCAGCATTCTTCCGGATTTCCTGAGTGCCAGACTCGTTCAGCGAACATTCTTGCAGCTCCTGATCGAGATTTTCAACAGACCTTGATGCAGGTCCCAATGGATGCTGCCGGGATCGGGGGTGCAGGGCAGGGCAATGCGCCGGGACAGGTGACCGCAATGTCGCTCGACGCGATGAGGTACGGCGCCTGATCGAGGATCACGGCAATGACGCGTAGCCGTGATGATGAGCGTATCGTCGAGCATTCCGACCCGGATGTCATGCCGATGGACACCGGGTGCCTCCATTACGACCTTGAAGCATCCCTTGAACTCGTAGACATCGACAGCCGGCATATGGGTCGAATCAAGACGGCGATGCATTGGATCGGAAAGTGACGGCAAATCGGTCGCATCGGGTCGTGTGAATAAATCGCTCATCAATCTTGACTCCCGGTTGCATTGTCTCGCATCAGACGAACCGTCTGCGAATACCTTTCCACTGTAGCCGGAGCAGGCTTTCCGGATCATGATTCTGATCAATATCCAGCTAGAAAATTGTGCTTGATTCGCTTGTCACTTGTTGGTCATTCAATGTAACCTGATCAATGAGTTGGGCTTTTCTGGGGCTGGAGTTTAGGTGGGTGGTACATTCGGTACTCGATAGTGGCGAGCACAGTAACGCGGTACCCGACGAGTCAGGTCTTTTCGATTCCTTGCTGGGGCTGTCGGATCTGTTGGTTGTGGTGCTCGATGCAACTGGCACCATCCGGCTGTTCAATCGCAGTTGCGAAACGCTGACTGGATACGCCGCCGATGAGATGATCGGACAGTCGATCTGGTCATCGCCCCTGATTCCTGAAGATGAGAAACCACCCATTCTGCGCGCAATTGCCTCGGTCAGGGCGGGAGCTTCCGATTTCCGTCATGTCAATCACTGGCAGACCCGGGCAGGGGAACTGCGCCTGATCCATTGGCGTAACACCGTGCTACGTGATGGCAACGGTGACATTCACCGCCTGTTTGCAACCGGCATCGACGCCACTGAACAGGAAAGGGCGGTACATGCACGCGATCACCAGCGCAGGGAGTTGCACCGACTCCTGGATGCCTTTCCTTCCCTGGTCGCATGCCTGGACAGGAACTTACGGGTTTGTTTCGCCAACCATGGCTATCGCGACTGGTTCAATCTCGAGCCGGCCGATCAGGTCGGGCGTCATGTCGAAGAAATTATCGGTGCTCGTGCGTTCGAGGTGCTGGAGCCACACTTTCGCGCCGCCCTGGACGGCCAGAAATCCATATACCACGGTGAAGTCCCCTACAGCCATGGCGGGACTCGTTTCATTCACGGCACCTACGTGCCCAGCCGGGACGACGCCGGCAACATCGAGGGAATTTACCTTCTGGCCGTCGACATTACCCGGGAACATCGTCTCCACTGGCAGCTTGTCGAACAGGTCCGACGCAGCAAGGCGATCGTCGACAATGCTCTTGACGGCATCATTTGCATAGACACGCATGGCCGGATTGTCGGATTCAATCCTGCCGCCGAGCAAATCTTCGGTTACGCATCGAGAGAGGTAAGCGGGAAGAATGTCGCGATACTGATGCCGGAAAGAACGGGCGACCAGCATGATGATTTCATTCGCAGTTACTTTGAAAATGACAACAACGGAAATGTCGTGGGTGAGCGCCGCGAAGTCACCGGCCGGCATCGAGACGGTACGCTGATCGAGCTGCTTCTGGCCGTGACCGAGATAAAAGACCGAGAACATTATTTCATCGGTTTCCTGCAAGACATCAGCCAGCGCAAGCAAGCCGAGCGCGAGGCCCGTTATCACTTTACCAACCTTGCGCATGTCACCCGTGTGGGCGCACTGGGCGAGGTGGCCGCCGGCCTGGCGCATGAATTGAGTCAGCCCCTGACCGCAATTGCCGCCAACGCGGAAGCCTGCCTGATGCGGGTTGCTGCCACCGACTCCACCGACCCGGTACTGGAGCCGGCCCTGCGCCAGATTTCAAACCAGAGCCAGCGCGCCGGAGAGATCATCGACTACCTGCGGCGTTTCCTGCGCAACGACCATAGCGGTGACCTGGAAACCTGCACACCCGGCGAGTTGTTCGATCGCGTACTCATGTTGCTGCACCACGAGATTCACGTCAGCAACATTCAGGTGCTACGCGATATCGATCACCATGTACAACCCTGCACACTCAACCGCGTGCAAATCGAGCAGGTGTTGTTCAACCTGGTCAAGAACGCCATCGATGCCCTGGAAAAGGTGGGCTCTCGGCGCGAACTCCAGCTTCGTTGTGGTATGTCTTCCTCCCCTGACGCCTGGAAGGTCAGCGTGGGCGACAATGGACCGGGCATGCAACCCGAGCATCTCGAGCGTCTGTTTCATCCGTTCTTCACCACCAAGTCAGATGGCCTGGGGCAGGGACTTCCGATCTGCCGAACCATCGTTGAACGTCACGGGGGGTGTCTGGAAGCGAGCGTTCGCCCGGAGGGCGGCATGATGTTCAGCTTCAACCTGCCACTGGACAGCCCGAATCATGACTGAGCCACAACCGGCAGGTACCGTGGTGATCGTTGATGACGATGCCAGCATACGTCAATCCCTGGCCACGCTGATGGATGCCGCGGGCTTTTCAACTCGATGTCATGAATCGGGGGACGCCTTGCTCGAATGCGAGCCTCCGGACGGGCCGGCCTGCCTCCTGCTCGACCTGCACATGCCCGGCACCTCGGGTATCGAGGTGCAGCGCCAGCTCTGCATGCAGGGCTACGATATGCCGGTGATCTTCCTGACCGGTCATGCCGAGGTTCATGCTGCAGTCGATGCCCTCAAGGGCGGTGCGGCGGACTTTATCGTCAAGTCGGAGTTCAGGCCGGCGGATCTGGTCGCGCAGATTCGAAGCTGTTTCGACCACCATGCCGATACGCTGGATCACAAGCGACGCAAGGCCGACCTGTGCCAATGCGTGGAAAGGCTGACACGGCGCGAGCTCGAGGTGGCAGTGCTTGCGGCCGGCGGCACGACCAATCATGTCATCGGAATGCAACTGGGTATCAGTGAACGAACTGTCGAGATCCACCGTGGACGTGCCATGAAAAAACTCGAGTTGCGAACCGCGGCGGAGCTGGCGCGGTTGCACGATGATTTGCTGGAAATTTCAGAAAAACATTGACGCGAGTCACTGCGTTCCGGCATGGACCATGCTGCAATAGTCCAACATTTTCACTACCACTTCGACGCCAACACATCGAAATGTCGAACGATTTCAGCACTCGCGAACAAGCAGAAGTCCATATCGTCGATGACGACGAGGCGGTGCGCATGTCGCTGGTCCTTCTGGCGAACTCGCGAGGTTGGCAGACACATGCCTACGCTTCGGCAGCGGAGTTTCTGGATACACCGCTGGACAAGACAGGACCCGGATGCCTGGTACTCGACCTGCAGATGCCTGGCATGAATGGAGCGGTTCTGCGCGAGACCCTTGTTGCCCGAGGTCATGACATTCCAACCGTGGTGCTGACTGCCTGGCCTGGAGGAGGACTGGCACGCCGCGCCCTCAAGGCAGGCGCCAGGGAAATCGTCGCCAAGCCGTGCGACCCGACGTTGTGGTTGCAGGCCGTCCAGCGCGCTCTCGACCAGTCTCGACCCAACGGACAGTAAGGGGATCCCCTCATTGGCGCTGTCCGTCGATTGATCTAGATTCTGTCATGGGGCTTGGAAGGCAAAATTTTCGCGTTTGCGAAAAGGCAGGAGCGATCATGGCTGCAAGAATCACGGCGTTGCCAATCACGCATGGCCTAGGCAATCCACGACAACACCAATACCCGACTGCCTTCAGTGAGGCGACTCGTCCCCGGCGGATTCTGCGGGGCGGTGAGCATCTGTTCCACGCTGGAGAGACTTGCAGCAGTGCCTACCTGATCTGTTCCGGCAGTCTCGAAAGTTATTTTGTTCACGCTGACGGCGAGGAGCAGATACTCGGTCTGCACAGTGCCGGCGAAATCGTGGGCTTCGACGCGCTCTTCGGCGCGCCGGCAAGTGCCAGTGTAAAGGCACTAGACACGGTCAGCCTGCAGATCCTGAGACATCCAGGCCGCCAGCTCGGCCTCGACGATTGCAGTCCGGATGTCCGTGCTGTCATTACAGCCATGCATGAAGAAATCCGGCGTTTCACGCGTCGGCTGCACATCGAGCGTCACCCCAGTGAAAGGCGCCTGGCGGAATTTCTGATCGACTTTGCCGAAGGCGCCGACAAGCGGGGCATGAGCCGCACGCGCCTGGCATTGCCCGTCACACGACGGCTGTTGGCCCGCTATCTCGGCCTGGCTCCCGAAACGCTTTCGCGGACCTTCAGCAACCTTCAGGATCGCGCCATCCTCTCAGTCGACAACCGCGAAGTTGTCATCCTCGACTACACCGCACTTCAGGCCATAGCCGAGCCCTGATATGATCAAGCGGGTACGCCGGCACCCCTCGCCAGGAGGTCAATCATGAATGCGCCCGATGACACCCGTGATTCGGCGACCGATCCCGCCGAAGGCATCGAACTGGAAGTCAATCCCGACGATGTCTGCCAGCTCATCCAGCTGGCTCGCGACTTTCATGCCCAGGATGCCGTCGCCTTGCCCGATGAACCATCGAAACCCGACATGAGCCTGAGTGCGGCCGCCATGCAGCCGCATGCCGGCAATCCACTGGTCGAGGAGTTCCGGGCCATCATCGAGGATCTCGACCGCAGCCAGCAGGTCCAGGTCGTGGCGCTGCTGTGGCTGGGGCGCGGTGATTACGACACAGAGGAATGGGAGACCTTGATGGAGGATGCCGCCGACGCCTGGTCGGATCATACGGCCGATTACCTGCTGGCTCACCCGCTGCTCGCCGATCAGCTCTTGGAAGGACTGGAGATGCTAGGACATTCCTGCCAGTAGTTCACGGCGGACGAATGGTCCGCCGTAAAGCCTGCCTGCGCTAATCGAGAACGAAGCTGACGCGCATGTAGACGCGGTAGCGAATGATGTTGCCGTCTTCAACCAGCAGTTTCTGCTCCGCGATCCAGGCGCCCTTGACGTTCTTCAGTGTTCGCTCCGCCCGTTGGATGCCCTGTTCGATGGCGTCCTGGAAACTCTCGGTGGAATCAGACGAGATTTCTACAACTTTTGCAACGGTCATGATTCTGGCTCCTGTGATTCAACTCTTGATGTCGATACGACGACTGACCGCCTTTTCCGACCTGGGAATCCGGACGGTCAACACACCGTCATTCATGCTCGCCTCGGCTGCGCCGGTGTCGACCGAATCGGGCAGGGTGAAGCGGCGCGAGAAGCTGCCGGTGAATCGTTCTATCCGATGCCAGGCATCACCCTCTTCGCGTCGCTCTTCCTTGCGCTCACCCCGAATCGACAGGACGCCGTTGTCGAGCGTGACGTCTATGTCCTCGGCGCTCACTCCGGGAATATCGCATTCGACGACGTAGGCGGAGTCCTCCTCGCGCACGTCGACGGCCGGCGACCATTCCTCGTGGCTGAACGATTCATGGGGATACTCATCGAGAAGGCCGCGTGGCCTTTCCATGAACTGACGCATCCACTCCTGCATGCTGCTCGGGGTGCCGGGGCGGCGAATGTTTGACTGAGCCATGATGTTTCCTCCTGTGCCAATAAGCTGCCCTTTACCGCGATTCTAGGAGTCCCCTGATTGATGACGTTGATGTGCGTCAAGCAATCGTTGAGTTGTGATATGCTCGCCTTGTAAGTTACCGGTTCTGATCTTGGGAAGGGGCAGACCGGGGTGTGATAACCCTGAATCTGGAGTTGAATCGTGAATAAGCACGGTTCGTTGCCCCTTTCCGGCATCGATCATGGATTGGCCCAACTGTTGGCACGGCGAACGCTGCGGGCCTCCGTCTCACTTTCATCCTGGCGATCCATCGGCCTGATCCTGTGCGGACTGGTTGCATCATGGCTATTGGTCTATCTTGCCGGTGGTGCTGGCAAGATGGTGCCACACTGGTATTACATTCCCATCCTGTTCTCAGCCACCCGGTTCGGCCCGCTTGCAGCGTTCATTACGGCCGTACTCGCCGGCATTATGGCTGGTCCGTTGACTTTCGAGTCGGTCGCCGCGGCCAGCCACCAGGAAACGGCCAAGTGGGTGACGCGCGCCGGATTCTTTATCGGCATCGGCCAGATCAGTGCCTGGCTGCTGGCAC
>SKXY01000275.1 GCA_007128175.1 Wenzhouxiangella sp.
CTCCAGGACATCTCCGGCGGTGACTGTGGTGTATCGAGCTCGCTGATTGCCGGCGCGAAATACTCCGACTATACCGATGGTGGAGGGAATATCGTCGATGTCGCTCCCGAGCTCGAGCCACTGGCCAACAATGGCGGGCTAACGCAAACCCATCGCCCGGAAGAAGGCAGCCCGGTAATAGACGCCGGCTCCACCCTGTCCAACGTGCCGGAGTTCGATCAGCGCGGTACCGGTTTCGACCGCGTCTCCGGGGACGCCATCGACATGGGTGCCTACGAAGTCCAGGTGCTGGAAGACGAACTGTTCCAGGATCGCTTCGAGGAGCAATGACATGAACCTGAGATCGCAGCTTGCCCGATGGGCTGGAACGATTGGACTGTGCACGATGCTGGCCGGTCTGCCGTTGACCGCAGTGTCCGGGATCGAAACCGCCCCCGGAAACGATCCCGACGGACAGCCCGAATCATCCGAAACCGATGGCCGGCCATCGCCTGCCCAGCGCCGCGAACGAATGCGTGAACTTCGACACCAGTACGAAGCTGGTGAATTGGAGACGCGGCCAGAAACGGCCCGGCAGCAGCGCCCGCGAGGCGCGTGGTGGCATGACGACAGCCTGATCGAGGCACTGGAACTGACCGAAACCCAACGTGAGCGACTCGACGAACAGCACGAGATGCTGGATGTGGCTCGCCGGGACGAGCGGCAGGTGCTCGGCGGTCACCGCCAGGAAGTTCGGGCCGCCATCGGTACTGCCGACCGTGACAAGCTGGCTGACCTGCTCGAGCAGTATCGCGAAATCAGCGACCAGGTCCAGGCGGCCGAGGCCGAGTGGCTGTTGAAACTGGTCGAAGTGCTTGGTGACGAACAGCTTGCCACGCTGGCCAATGAGCACCCGCGCCTGCTGATGGGCGCGCGCGGCAGGCAACGATAAGGCTGTTCCAGAAGGTGACGAAAAGCGACACATGAGCACCTTCAAGTACATCTCCGCCTGGGGCAATGCCCTGGGCGGAGAAGACCGTCGCGACCTGATCGATTTCTGGCTGGCCGAAGGCGCGTTGACCGATCCGCAACAGGCCGATCAACGGGCCAGTCAGGCCGTACTGATGGCCCGTGACGATGCCGGCAGGGTTGCCGGTGTCGGCACAGCCGTGCCGTGCAACATGCCCCAGATAGGCCAACCCCTCTATTACTACCGCTCTTTCATTGGCCAGCAATGGCGCAGTTCACGGCTGGTCTACTACCTCGTGAAGCGGTCTCGGACCTTGCTCGAAGACTACGCCCGCGATCGGAACTGGCCATGCATAGGGGTGCTGCTGGAACTCGAGAACACACGTTTCTCGAAAAAGGGACGCATGCCGGTCTGGCCGCACCTGGACTTCGTTTACGTCGGCCGCAGCCCGCGAGACCTCGAGTTGCGGGTATCGTGGTTTCGCCAGGCACCGCTGCGTTAAGCGTCTTCGACCGCGTCGTATTCAGCGCTCCAAGCTGCCATCATCGTCCCGGTCATCACCGTCTTCTTCGTCTTCGGCTTCGTCTTCGGCTTCGGCTTCGAGATCGACTTCCTCCAGCACCGGATCATCGACCCGCTCCTCCCCCGGAGCCTCGACAGGGATCGGCTCAAGGCGCCAATCGTCCATATCGACCTCGTCGCCGGCATAGCGTCGCAGCCGCTCACGGCGAGCGCGTTCGTTCTCGAACTGGACTTCCAGGGTAAAAGTCAGTCGCCAGTCGCTGCGACGCGGTTCGCCGGTGTCAAAATCGCGCGGCCAGGCATGCTCCGGCTGGATCTCGTAAAACAACCAGTGGCGCAGGAACTGGCGCCGATAACGCAGCGCGACGAAGTACTCCTCGACCCGGAACTTTGGGTGGGTGAATCCGAACGAGCCGAGTTCGCCGCGCAGGGCGGTGCGCGAATCAAGCTGCTGGAAACCAACCAGGGCACTTCGCCAATCCACACCGCGGGAGGCCTCTGACCAGGTGCCCTCCCCAGTCCAGCGGACCAGACGATCACGATCGGGCAGCCATTCCCAATCCACGCGTGATGTCGTGCCCAGGCCATCCTCGTACTCCCAGAACAGCGACTGGGTTGCACGGGCCAGGGTATGCGTAGTGAGCCCCTGCACGTAGCGGTAGCGCCCGCGCACCCTCGGATTCAGGTCGGTACCGCTGACGCGTACCGTGCCGTCGATGTCGAAACGGCTGCGTGCCCGCTCGGTTCCCAGGAAGCGCAGACCCAGCCGGGTGCGCTCATCGGGATCACCCACCGGCGGACCGTCACCGAACTCGTCGCTGAAGTCGGCATCGCGGCTGATCAGCAGTCGTACGCGTTCCGAAACGCGCGGCAGGATCACATTGGCGCGGACCTGAACTCCCAGGCTCGTGCCCTCGGTCTGATCCCACAGCACAGAATTGCGAAATCGGAAAAATGTCCCGACCGGGGTCTCCTCCAGCGCTCTATCGTCGCCAAAGAAGCCATCGAACCAGGCAGCCGGCTCGCACAGACGCTGGCCAAGGTAGGAATGCGATCGATCGAGCCAGCTTTCCGGTCGATCCATGTCGTCCCGGCACGACAATGCCTGCAACTCCTCCTGCTGCCGCTTGCGTTCCTCGCGATCGCGCTCCTCTGCGGCCAGGGAGCCGCTACCCGCGATCAACATGGTCGCCAGAACGAAGGCGCACGTTTTCATGCCACAATGCTCCTTGTGGAAACCTGCCGGCACCGGCGACGACAAGCTGTCGCGGTCGGCCATGCCATGCATCATAAGCCAACGAGGGATACCAGCGTGCAGACGAGCGGAGAAAACCTTGCCTGAACAGTCCACGCGGCCGTTCGCCGGGCTCGGGCCGGAAACCGTTCTGGAGTCTATCGAGAGCCTGGGATTGCTGACCGACGGTCGCCTGCTGCCCCTGGGCAGCTACGAAAATCGGGTCTGGCAGGTCGGGCTGGATGAGCGTGAACCGGTGGTGGTCAAGTTCTACCGCCCCGGACGCTGGTCGGATGCCGCCATCGAGGAAGAGCACCGCTTCTCCGCGGAACTGGTTGACGGCGGCTTGTCGGTGGTCGCCCCACTGATCCTCGGCGGCACCACTCTGCAGCGCTACAGCGGGTTTCGCTTTGCCGTGTTTCCGCGCCGCGGCGGTCACGCCCCCGAACTGGCCCATGAACCGACCCTGCGCCACCTGGGAAGAGTACTGGGACGCATGCATGCCATTGGCGCATCAGGCGCATTCAACCACCGCCCCCGACTGACCGTTGCCGAGCGTGGTGACGAGCCGGCGCAATGGCTGATCGAAAACAAATGGCTGCCCTTCCACCTGGAAAAGCCTTTCGAACAGCTTTGCAGGCAGCTCCTCGAGGCGATTCGCGCCGCTTACGAACGCGCCGGCAACGTCCGCGAACTGCGGCTGCACGGCGACTGTCACCCGGGCAACATCCTGTGGCGCGAGGAGCAGGCGCATTTCGTCGATCTCGACGACTGCCTCACGGGCCCGGCCATCCAGGACCTGTGGATGCTGGTCTCCGGTGATCGCCACGAGCGCGAGCAACAATTTGGATGGGTGCTGACCGAGTACCGCCAGTTCCAGGACTTCGACGCCCGGGAGTTGCATCTGATCGAGCCGCTCCGAACCCTGAGAATGATCTATTATCAGGCCTGGCTGGCGCGGCGCTGGGATGACCCGGCCTTTCCCGCTGCCTTTCCGTGGTTCGGCGAGGACCGGCACTGGGAAACCGTGATCGAGCAACTGAAGGAACAACTCGGGGAAATGGCCGAGCCGCCGCTGCGTCTGCCGGAGAACCTGCCGTGAGTGCCGTGGTGTCAGCCTGCAACATCCTCGCGGCGACCAGCGGATTGCGCCACCAGGGCTGGTGGGCAGGCGATAACATCGTCTGCGGCGACTTGCTCGGTGCACTGCGCTCGGAATTGATCGAACTGGTCGAGCAGGAGCGCTTCGAACGCGCCGGCATCGGCCGCGAGACCGACTTCCAGGTCGATAGCGATATTCGCCGCGACCGCATCTACTGGCTGACCCGCGAACGACCGATGCAACGCCGCTTGCTCGACCGCATGGAAGAACTGCGGCTGAACCTCAATCGCGAACTGTTCCTGGGCCTGTTCGAATTCGAGGGCCACTTCGCCCACTACCCGCCTGGCGCCTTCTACCGACGCCACTACGACAGCTTCCGGGGAGCGGCCAACCGCATTGTCTCGGTGGTGCTCTACCTCAACGATAAATGGCGACCGGGCGACGGCGGCGAACTGGTGCTCTACCACCCCGACAGCGACGATGAGATCACCCGCATCCAGCCGCGTGCCGGCACCATGGCGCTGTTCATGAGCGAGGAGATTCCGCACGAGGTGTTACCGGCCCATACCCATCGGGCCAGCATCACCGGCTGGTTCCGACTCAACAACTCCATCGCCGGCGCCATCGATCCACCACGATAGCGGGCCGCAAATCCCAGTTTAGCCCGGCTGGACTTCAGCCTCCCGGTCAAGCGTGGGATCCGGTCGTTTGCCAGTCAGTTTTTCGATCAGCCAGTCGCTGGCGTTCTGCACAATCACGTACAGGCAGGGGATCAGGAACAGCGTCAACAACATAGCCACCAGCAAACCGCCAATGACGGCCACGGCCAGCGGTTGCATCAGGTTCGCACCCGAACCCATGCCAATGGCCAGCGGCGTCATGCCGGCGACGGTGGTCAGCGTGGTCATCAGGATGGGTCGCAGTCGAATGCCGCCGGCCTCGACCACGGCATCGGGAGTGGACAGTCCGCGTTTCCGGCCACGTTCGATGTACTCGACCAGCAGGATGGCATTGTTGACCACGATGCCAATCAGCAGGATCACCCCCAGGAAGGCCGGTGCCGACAGCGGCGTGCCGGTGATCGCCAGCATGGCCACCACGCCGATCAGGCTCAATGGGGCAGCCGCCATGATGACGATGGGGTTGGACAGGCGCTCGTACTGCACGGCCAGCACCACAAACACCAGGAACAGCGCAAGCAGGATGACGGTGGTCATCTCGCGATCGGTCTCTTCCACCGTCTCGAACTGCCCGGCAAAGATCAGCCCGTATTGGTCGGGGATGTCCATGGCGTCGACCCGTTCACGAATCTCGTTCATGATCGATCCGGCGTCGTTGAGCGCGGTGTTGAAGTTGCCGGTCACGCGTTGCACGCGGACCTGGTTCTCGCGCTCGATGTGCGCCGGGCCCTCGCCCATGTCGAACCGGGCGACATCGCCGAGCTGAACCACACGGCCGTTGGCCGAGGAGACTATGACCTGGCTGAGTTGCTGTTCGTCGCCGGTCACCTCGCGCGGCAAACGCACACGGACATCGTATTCATTGACACCGGTCTGATAGCGGGTGGGAATGGCACCGGTCACCGCATCACGCAGCGATCGGCCGACCTCGCCCACGTTCATGCCCATGGCGGCGGCCCGATCCCGGTCAACCTCCACGCTCAACAGCGGCGTGCGGTCATCGCGCGCCATTTCCAGGTCTTCCAGTCCAGTCACGCCGTCGAGTTGATCGACCATCTCCCGGGCCAGGTTCTCGAGAGTTTCGAGATCCTCGCCAACGATCATCACGTCCATGTCGGTTCCGCGCGCGCCGAAGTTCAGACCCGGAATGCGCGGCGGGCGGATCCACGTGCGCGCGTTGGGAATGTCGAGTTCGCGCAGGCGATCCTGTGCCTCGGCCACCCACAGGCCGGCGGGCATGTCGGGGCGTTCGGAGGCATCGGTGAGTACCACGTCCATGCGCGCCGTGCCCGGCCGCTCGGAAACCACGCCACC
>SKXY01000106.1 GCA_007128175.1 Wenzhouxiangella sp.
ACCGACGCACTGACGCACCGGCGCACCAGCGCACCGACAACCGCCCCAACCGGAGGCACCATGAACAAGCGGTTCACAACAATCCTGATGTTGACAGCGGCCACGCTGCTCCTGCCGTTCGCCCAGGCCGAGGAGTGGGATGACTGGGACGACGATCCCTGGGATGACGAGGTGCCGGCCTTCGAGTGGTATGGCTTTATCGAGGGTGCGGCCGGCCATCGGCTGCAGTCCAACCCGGTCATTGACGACGAATTCTCGCTAGGGGAAATGCGACTGCAGCTGGAGGGCCGCTACGAAGGCAATGTCGCCACCTGGCGCATGAAGCTTGACGGTGTTGCCGACGGCGTGATGGAGGAGTTCGACGCCGACCTGCGCGAAGCCATGGTGAGTTTTCCGTGGGGAGGCAGCACGGATGTGCGCCTGGGCCGGCAGATCCTGACCTGGGGCACGGGCGACCTGGTCTTTCTCAACGACCTGTTCCCCAAGGACTGGGAATCGTTCCTGATCGGCCGCGACGACGATTACCTCAAGGGAACCAGCGATGCGGTCCGTATCAGCTGGTACGGCGATCGGGTCAACCTCGAGACCGTCATCACCCCGATGTTCGAGCCTGATCGTTTCCCCGACGGTGAGCGCCTGTCCTACTTCGATCCGATGCAGGGCGGCATTGTCGGCGCACCACCACGGTTGCGCGGCGTGAAGCCACCGCGCACCACGGAAAATGCCGAGCTGGCCCTGCGCCTGCACGGGCGTGCCGGTGCGCAGGAGTGGGCGCTCTACGGCTACCGGGGCTTCTTCCCGCAGCCCAGTGCATTCGATCCCGACAGTGGCCAGTTCACCTTCGCACCGATGAATGCCGTCGGCGGCAGTCTGCGTGGCCCGCTGGCCGGTGGCATCTACAACCTGGAAACCTCTTACTACGACTCGCGCGACAATCGCGACGGCGACAATCCGATGCTGCCCAATTCCGAGATCCGTTTCCTGGCCGGCTTCGAGCGCGAGATGGCCACCAACTTCACGCTCGGTGCCCAATACTACCTGGAATGGCTGCAGGACCACGGCGCCATGCGCCGCAACTGGCCCATGGATCCGGACTTCCTGCCCGACGAACGCCGTCACCTGGCCACCGTGCGCCTGAGCTGGCGACTGATGCGCGACAACCTCATCGTCAGCGTCATGAACTTCTATTCGCCGTCCGACAGCGACTACTTCATTCGTCCCACCCTGCAGTACCGGCATACCGACCGTCTGCAGTTCAATGCTGGCATCAACCTGTTCGGCGGCAGCGAATCGTCCACCTTCTACGGCCAGTTCGAGGAAAACAGCAGCCTCTTCACACGCGTGCGCTACAGCTTCTGACGACAACCAATGAAAATCACGCCCTTCACTTCAGTACCTGCCCGCGACCTGCCCAAGGATGCCATGACCCGCGATCGCGCCGCCCGCGCCGCGGCCATGCTACGCGCGTTGGGCAATCCCAATCGTCTCATGGTGTTGTGCAGCCTGATCGAAGGTGAACAGTCAGTCGGATCACTTAACGAACGCATCCCCTTGAGTCAGTCCGCCCTGTCCCAGCACCTGGCGAAACTGCGCGATGAAGAGCTCGTTGCCACCCGACGCGAGTCGCAAACCATTTACTACCGCATCGCCGACCCGGTGGTCTACGAGTTGATCGAGACGTTGTATGGGCGCTATTGCGCCTCGGCTGAGTGAATCAACGTAAAACGGAGGCGAGATTCGTGGTTTGGATCAAGGAGCGCGGGCTAATGGCTGGGGATTTGCCACTGGCCACCGTGGGAAACTCATCAGCAGCGCTCAAGCCCCCGTTTTGCGTTTTTACGTTTCACGATTACCAGCCAACTACCCCCATTGACTATACATAAGATATATCTTATATTCGGTGTATCTAAATCAATATTGAGGTTCACCCATGAACATCGACCGCATCGTCTTCGCCTTCGCCGGCATCATGATCCTGCTCAGCCTGGTGCTGTCGCAATTGCACAGCGTCCACTGGTTGTGGTTGACCGCGTTCGTCGGTCTCAACATGTTCCAGGCCGCCTTCACCGGATTCTGTCCGCTGGCCAAGGTGCTGGCGAAGCTGGGCCGCAAGCCCGGCCCGGCGTTCGGCACCTGAATGCGGCGAGACGATCCCCAAGCTTTATCACTCAAGGAGAGAAAGATGAAAAGATTCGCCGCAACATTGATTGGCCTCACCCTGACCGCCCTGCTGTCAGTCGGTGCTCAGGCTGACGAGCATGATGTCGAAAAGCGCCTGTTCGTATCCGTAACCGGCAGCGCCGCGCAGGATCGCGCCATGCCGCTGGTGCTCGCCAACCAGGCACTGGATCAGGGTGCTGAAGTACGCATTCTGCTGTGCGGTGCCGGTGGCGAAATCGCCGTGGCGGACCATGAGCTGGAGACATTGGCGCCACGCGGCCTGACCCCGCGTGACCTGCTCAATCGCCTGATTCAGCACGACGTCACCGTCGAAGTCTGTGCCATATTCCTGCCCAACACCGAATACACCGAAGACGACCTCATCGAAGGCGTCGGCATTGCCAACCCTGGTGATGTGGCTGCCTGGATGATGGCTCCCGGCACCCGCCTGTTCGGTAACTGAATCGATCAGACCCGCTCTGCCCGGCCACTGGCCGGGCAGACTCTCCGGCTTTCCCCACGAGACATGCGTTCCCCGAGCTCGGCGCCGACGAGGCGCGCCGCAATTCTCAGTACTTCCAGAACCAGGTCTCCCTTGCCGATCGGTTCGCGAAAGAAAGCCGCAATCAAGCCGAACACCTTGCCGTCTCCACGTCTCAGTGGCACCCCGGCATAGCCCGCCAAATCGCATTGTTCACACAGCTCATCCGCCGCAAACAACTCCCCCAGCCCACGAGCGATCAACAACTCACGCCCATTGGCAACCAGCTGACAAGGTGTACCCAGACAGTCATGACGGCCGTTCCCCCTCGGCTCACCGTCCATCACCATTGCTCTCGCCTGGATCATGTACCTGGTGTCTTCATCCAGCAGAAGGATCGCGGCGCCATCGGCGCCCACCAGGCGTCCGATCTCCCGAGTCAGTCCATAGAAACCCAACTTCTCGAGACTCCGAGAGTCCATGTTATTGAGCCTTGTGCCGATTGCACGGATTGCCTGCTGCATCTGTGCTGTCTCCTCCGTTTCCCCCTCAATCATTCGACCCCGGGACATCAACAGATATCACCTGGAACCGCACCTAAAAGGGATCATGCATATTCCGTACCATTTGAGTACCCCGGTGTCCCCGTATGCGAAACGCACGATGCGGGCCCACAAATTTGGCGCGGCAGTTCACATTCCGAATCGCTCCGGACTGACGGAATGGGGCACTGAGTGACCCAGGATTGGTCACTCCTCCCGGACGCATTGAGGCATTCTGGCACCGCCTTCGCTTTCGGTCTAAAATAGCGGGCTGTCCTCGGGGCCATTCAGTGACGGCGTCGGGGCATTCGCAGCCCGGCCTCACGGAATCAACGCCGGGGATGTCAATCGTTTCAGCCAATCAAAGGCCGATGCTTAGGGGATCGGCCACCAACGCTTGAGGCGCACACGCCGCAAGCCCTGGAGGAACCTCAATGAATCTTTTCGAAACCATCCACTCGACCGAGCATGAGCAGGTCATCTTCTGTCATAACAAGGAAGCCGGCCTGAAAGGCATCATCGCCATTCACAACACGACGCTTGGTCCGGCCCTGGGTGGCATGCGGATGTGGCCCTACGCCACCGAGCAGGAAGCGCTCGACGACGTACTGCGCCTGTCGCGCGGCATGACCTACAAGGCATCCGTGGCCGGTCTCAACCTCGGCGGCGGCAAGGCCGTGATCATCGGCGACCCGCGGAAGGACAAGTCCGAGGCCCTGTTCCGCGCCTTCGGCCGCTTCATCGACTCACTGCACGGCCGCTACATCACTGCCGAGGACGTCGGCATTGACGTCAACGACATGGAGTACGTGTTCCAGGAAACCGACAACGCGGTCGGCGTGCACCAGGTCCACGGTGGTTCAGGCGATCCCTCGCCTTTCACCGCCTTCGGTACCCTGCAGGGCATTCGCGCCAGTCTGCAACGCAAATTTGGCGATGAGCAGATCGGCAACTACAGTTACGCCGTGCAGGGCGTGGGCCACGTCGGTTTCGAACTGGTCAAGCTGCTGAGAAACGAAGGCGCCAAGGTCTTCGTCTGCGACATCAACGAAGAATCGGTTCAGGCGGCCGTCGACATGGGCTGTGAAGCAGTCGGCACCGAAGACATCTACGATGTCGATGCCGACGTATTTTCGCCGACTGCACTGGGTGCGGTGGTCAACGAACGCACCATCCCCCGCTTCAAGTTCAAGATCGTGTGCGGTGCAGCCAACAACCAGCTCGCTACCGAAGAATGTGGCGATGAACTGGAGCGCCGCGGCATCATCTATGCGCCCGACTACGCGGTCAATGCCGGCGGCCTGATGAACGTCTCGATCGAGTTCGAGGGTTACAACCGCGAACGTGCCAAGCGCATGACCCGGGCGATCTACTACAACGTGTCCAAGATCTTCCAGATTGCCGAGCGCGACGGCATCCCGACCTGGAAGGCAGCCGACCGCATGGCCGCCGAGCGTATTGCCACGGTCGGCAAGCTCAAGCTGCCGTTCATGGGGCGTCCGCATCGCTTCCCGGGCCGCGAACGCGGCAACCATTAATGACAACGGTTTCCGGTTTCCGGGTTCCGGTTTCCGGGTTGGCTTCGACCAGCCCGGAGTTGGCAGGAGGTGTTCGGGGCACGCCAAGGCCTGAAGCTCACTTCCATGCCTGCCGGAGTCACCCCGGAAACCGGAAACCGGAAACCGGAAACCGTCATGAAACTTTCTGAAGATATCGAACTGTTGCGTGAGACCACGCGCCGCTTCGCCGAAGAAACCATCGCGCCGCGGGCCGAGGAAATCGACCAGTCAAACGAGTTTCCGCAGGAACTCTGGGCCGAGCTGGGCGAGATGGGTCTGCTGGGAATCACCATTCCGGCCGAGCACGGCGGCTCGGACATGGGCTACCTGGCCCACCTGGTCGCCATGGAGGAAATTTCCCGGGCCTCGGCATCGGTGGGCCTGTCATACGGCGCGCATTCCAACCTGTGCCTGGACAACCTGTGTCGCAACGGCAACGAGGAACAGCGTCGGAAATACGTGCCGAAGCTGGTCTCGGGCGAGTGGAAGGGTGCGCTGGCCATGAGCGAACCGGGCGCCGGTTCCGACGTGGTCGGCTCGATGGCTTGTCGGGCCGAGAAGAAGGGAGATGTCTGGGTCGCCAACGGCTCGAAGATGTGGATCACCAACGGTCCGGAATGCGACGTCGCCCTGGTCTACATGCGCACCGCTGGCAAGGAAGCCGGCAGCCGTTGCATGACCGCCTTCCTGGTCGAAAAGGACATGCCCGGATTTCGCAAGGCGCAAAAGCTCGACAAGCTGGGAATGCGCGGCTCCAACACCTGCGAACTGGTGTTCGAGGACTGCGAGATTCCGGAGGAAAACGTGCTCGGAAAAGTCAACGAGGGCGTGAAGATCCTGATGTCCGGCCTCAACTCCGAACGCCTGGTTCTCTCGGGCGGGCCGATCGGCATCATGCAGGCCGCCCTCGATCAAGCCCTGCCCTACATCCGCGAGCGCAAGCAATTCGGTCGCACGTTGTCGGACTTCGGCCTGATGCAGGCCAAGATCGGCGACATGTACACCGCATTGCAATCCTCGCGCGGCTTTGCCTACATGGTCGCCGC
>SKXY01000067.1 GCA_007128175.1 Wenzhouxiangella sp.
CATTGTTGTCGGGCATCGCAGCAAGGGATTGTTCGAGCGCTTGCTGCTGGGGTCAGTGGCCAAGCGAGTGGTCGACTTCGCTCAGTGCACAGTCACCGTTGTGCGCTGACTCGATCGGTCAGGAGCCGCTGCGGTAACGGCGATACATGATATTGACTCGCCGGACATATTCACGTGTCTCGGCGAAAGGAGGAATGCCGCCGTGTCGCCGAACCGCATTCTCACCGGCGTTGTAGGCGGCAATGGCGCGGGTCAGGTCTCCGTCGAATTCGTCCAGCAGCCAGGCCAGGTAGGCCGCGCCGGCAGTGATGTTGTCGATCGGATCGAACGGGTTACTCACGCCGAAGCGCTTCTGGGTGCCCGGCATCAATTGCATCAGACCCTGAGCACCCGCACTGGAAACGGCATCGACCTGGAACCAGGACTCCACATGCATGATGGCGCGAATCAGAGCCGAATCGACGCCAAAACCCTCCGCCACCGCAGCAATCTCGTCGGCGAACTCGCCGTTCTTCAATGGGGTGCGATCCCAGTCCACTCCGGTTCGGCAGGTGCCGTAGCACCCCAGATTGCGCACGCGATAGCGGGAATTATCCGGCTTGCGGTCGGTGTAGACGGTGATCCCGTTCTCGTCAACGTAAGTGTAGACCTGCGCCCGGGCAGCATCGACCGTTCCGAACAATCCGGCCAGCATCATGCAGACGAAAGAGAAAACCCGGATCGACATGTTCGTTCAGAACCCTCCGGTGACCGAAAGACCGCCGTCGGTGGTCAGCACCTGCCCCGACAACCAGCGCGAGTCCGGACCGACCAGAAAGGCGATCACGCCGGCAATGTCTTCCGGCTCAGCCAGGCGACGTAGCGGGGTCGTACTCTTGAAATACTTCACCATGCGTTCATCGTCAAGCAGGGCCTGCGCAAAATCGGTCTGAACCAGCCCCGGGGCCACCGCATTGACACGAATGCCATGCGGTCCGAACTCCAGCGCCAAGTTGCGCACCAGCTGGTTTTCCGCCGCCTTGGACATGCCGTACACGCCAATGGCCTGGTTGCCGAAACTGCCGGCGATTGACGAAACCAGTGCGACCGCGCCGTTGCCGGATTTCGCCAGGTGCGGCCGGGCCAGGTGCGCAAGCCGCATGGCACTGTAGACATTGTTGCGCATGATGACGTCGAAAGCATCGCGATCAACCTGGTCGGACGGTCCGTAGACCGGGTTGCTCGCGGCATTCATCACCAGCGCATCGAGCCGACCGTAGTGATCGATTGCAGTGTCGACCAGGGCGGCGAGTTGATCCTCGCGACCGATATGGCAGGCCTGGGCCAGGGCTTCTCCACCGTGAGCGCGGATTTCGGCCGCCACGGCTTCGCAGCTGTCCTGGTTACGACTGGAGATGACCACCGCGCATCCACGCGAAGCCAGCAACTCAGCCGCGGATCGGCCGATACCTCGGCTCGAACCGGTAATGATCACGACCTGCCTGTCTGTCACTTTCGACTTTCCCCTGGTTGATGGATCGATTCTCATGCCAGCGTGATCAGACAATCAGGCTCAAGGTGTTCGACGCAGTTGACCACACCAGAGCACCAGCCGTCACCATCTGGATACAGTTCACTGATGGACGCATTGTACATGGCCACGGCCAGGCGACGCTGGAGACCCAGCCCGCTACCGGTCAGTTCGGCAACCAGCGTACTGATCACCCCGGCGGAGCTGACCACCACGACCGACCGCCCCGTCGCGACCTCGTCGCGCCAGTGCGCCACCGATGAGAGCACCCGATGCCTGAACGCCGGCCACGGGTCGATGTCGTCGGCCACCAGGCGGCCATCCTGCCAGGCCCCGAGCACTTCCGGAAACCACTCCAGCAGACGCGAAAGGTGGGTGCGCGGATCAGCCAGAATGGCATCGTCGGGACGACGCAATCCAAGCTGCTCAGCCTGCACCACGGCGGCGCGGACCAGGCTGAAAGTGCTGAACTCGTCGAGCCCGGGGACAACCCGGGCTTCGAGATTCGGGGCCATTGAAGCCACTGTCTGGTGGTGCCGACGGTGCGTGCCCGACCACAAGGCCGTCTCATTGGCCAGCAACGACGCCAGCCGCTGCCCGGTCTGCCCGGCCTGGCGTTGACCCAGGTCCGAGAGTCGGTCATAGTCTTGCGTGCCCAGGCTGGCCTGGCCGTGACGCACCAGCACCAGGCGCGGACAATGCTTCGCATCCATGATCAAGTGCGAACTCCCGGCACAGGCGGAATCAACAAGAAAACACTATCACGGAGACTGTTCATGACCCTTGAATCACTGCTGCTGTTCTTGCTCGTGGGCGGCATCGCCGGCTGGGTGGCCGGTATCCTGGTACGCGGCCGCGGCCACGGCATCGTCACCAACATCGTTGTCGGTGTCATCGGTGCATTCATTGGCGGCTTCATATTTACCGAACTGGGGATCACCACCGGCGGCCTGCTCGGCAGCCTGGTCGTGGCCACCGTCGGCGCCATCATCCTGCTGCTGATCCTGCGGGCCCTGAAGAAAGCCACCTGACCCCGATTCGGGCAGTCAGATGGCGCAGGTCCCGCCACGGCGGGCCAGATACTGCTGGTGATAATCTTCGGCCTGCCAGAAGGTGGCAGCCGGCTCGAGAGTGGTCGCGATCGGCCCCTTGAAAAGTCCGGATGCCTCCATTTCGCCCTTGACCTTCGCCGCAATCTGTTCCTGATCGGCATCGTGGCAGAACACAACCGAACGATACTGACGACCGACATCGGGCCCCTGGCGATTGACCTGCGTGGGATCGTGCAGTTCGAAGAAAGCCTGCACGAGCGACTCGTAGCTGATTCGCTCGGGATCGAATGTCACCTCGCACACCTCGGCGTGGCCCGTCTTGTCCGTACACACTTGCTCATAGGTGGGATTGTCGACCTTGCCGCCCATGTAACCGACACGGGCATCGACAACGCCGTCAAGTCCGCGGAAACGCATTTCCACGCCCCAGAAGCATCCGGCACCGAAGGTGGCTTTCTCAGTCATGGTGATCGAGTCCTGCAAGTGTTTTCCATGTCGCAATGATAGCCGAGCGTGATGAAGATTCGACGCAGATCTGGCACATTCGGTTCCACGGGCCGGGCCTGACTGTGGAATGATGCGCCAATGACTGCAGAAACGTTTCTCTGGTACGACTTCGAAACCTTCGGCGCCGACCCGCGGCGTGATCGAGCGGCCCAGTTTGCCGCGCTGCGAACGGATACCGACCTGAACATCATCGGTGAACCCGAAGAGTTCTACTGCCAGCCGGCCGACGACGTCCTGCCGCAGCCGGCCGCCTGCCTGATCACCGGCATCACACCGCAGACGGCAGCGGACAAAGGCCTGCCGGAAAACGAGTTTGCCGCACGCATATTCGACTTGATGAGCGTGCCGGGAACTTGCGTGGTCGGTTACAACAACTTCCGCTTCGACGACGAGGTCACCCGCCACCTGTTCTGGCGCAATTTCTTCGACCCCTACTCACGCGAGTACGCCAACGGCAACAGCCGCTTCGACCTGATCGACCTGCTGCGCATGACCCGCGCACTCAGACCGAATGGCATCGAGTGGCCCGACTACGAGGACGGCCGTCCCAGCTTCCGCCTCGAGGACATCGCCGCAGCCAACGGCATGGATACCGCCAATGCCCACGATGCACTCGCCGACGTCGAGGCGACTATCGCCGTGGCCCGACTGGTGCGCACCCACAACCCGAAACTCTGGCAGTGGGCCCTGGGACTGCGCAGCAAACACGCGGTCGCCGATTTGCTCCACAAGGGCCGTCCCCTTGTACACACCTCGTCGCGCTACCCGGCCGTCCCCGGATGCAACACTGCGGTCGTGTTGCCGCTTTGTCCTCACCCGCAGATCACGAGCCAGTGGCTGGCCTGGAACCTGAACGTGGACCCCACCCCGTTTTTCGAATTCGACGAGGAGATGCTCGCTGACCTTTACTGGACGCCGAGCGCCGACCTGCCGGAAGATCTCGAGCGTGTACCGGTCAAGCTGGTTCGAACCAACCGTTGCCCGATGATCTCACCGCTCGGGGTCCTCGATGCCAAGTCCTCCCGGCGACTGCAGATCGATCAACATCGTCTCCAGAAACACGCCGCTCTGCTCGAACAGCGGCCGGAGTTCATTGCCCGCCTGGCCGGGATATTCGCCACCCCCCGCGAATTTTCCGACACCGATCCGGAACTGGACCTTTACGGCGGCTTTCCCCCACCCGGCGACCAGCGCATGTACCCACGTATCCGTGCCATGTCAGCCGAGGATCTGGCCGACCTCAGCACGCCGTTCACCGACGAGCGACTCAATGAGTTGCTGTTTCGATATCGTGCCCGGCTCTGGCCCGAGACTCTCGACGCCGACGAACGCACAAGGTGGAACGAGTACCGACGTCGTCGCCTTGTCGATGACCCGGATCTGGGCAGCATCCGCTGGCCCGAGTATCGGGAATTGCTGGAGAAATTGGGGACAGAACACCCGCAAGAGGCGGAATTACTGGCCGACCTGGTGTCGTGGCCTGACCAGATCAGGCTTCATGCACTTGCCTAAACGGATAATCAGTAACTTGCATAACATTCATCAAGTGCTGTCTTCGAATGTTATGCACAAACGCTTGATTCGAAGCTTGACAAAAAATTCACGCCGTCCGGAACCCAAAAATAGCCCCGTCAGAACTTAAGCCACTGATATTACACGACTATTATTATTGAGCAAAATTTATACAATCTGCTCCATCGTTGCTGTGACGGTTCAGTGACAATGTTTGCCCACAAACTTATCCACAGCTTGTGTGGATAAACATCGCAACCCCCCGGAAGCACGGGGGAAACGTGATGCATATCTCATGCGGCCAGCCCACTGAGCGGCAATTGCAACGACTCCTGGGGGCCGGACAGGGTCCCGCCATCTGATCCACCAATTCGCGTCTCGCTCAGCACCTTCTTGAGCAGACGATCACTGCGCGGAGAGACGAATTCCACCACGCTGCCATCCTCGAAGTGCAGCATCATCACCATCGGTGGTTCACCGTTTCGACCCGGGCGGGCGATGACACCGCTGATCCGCTTGCCGACGATTTCCTGCCTGAACTGGCGACTGTTCATCGAAGTGCTCATGATCCATTCCTCCTCGTGTTCTGATCGGTACGGTGCCATTCCACCACGGCGTTTTCTCAAAACCTGAGAAGAAATTTCTGATTTTTCACCGGGCGGATTGACTACCAATTGAATGGAAACTTTGCCGATTCGCCGAAGCCGGCCGATTTCTAAACTGTTGCCAACGTCGGGCGAACGGCCCGGCGGATCATCGACAAACCATTCAACAAGGCAACTAAAAGGAGAGTCATCATGAAAATGTTCCAGTCCATCATCGCCGCCCTGCTCCTGTCGCTGGCCGTAGTCCAGACCGGCCTGGCCGAAGGCCTGTCAGTCGACGTCAATACCGCCACCGCCGAGGAACTGGCCGAAGTGCTGCACGGAGTCGGCATGGCCAAGGCCCAGGCCATCATCGAGTACCGCGACGAGAACGGTGAATTCGAACATATCGATGAACTGGTCAACGTCCGCGGCATCGGCCTGCGCACTGTCGACCGCAACCGCGACCGCATCGAATTGCCCGAAGCACCGGCGGAACAGTAAGTACCGCTACGCCGCGATCGAACCTCCCTGCCCGGGGTCGGGTGGGGAGGTTTTTCGGTTCCAGGGCAACGGAAGAGGGGGAGAGGGAAGAAGGGAGAGGGAA
>SKXY01000116.1 GCA_007128175.1 Wenzhouxiangella sp.
CTGGTCTGTCCGGCCGGTTCGCTGCCGGCCTTGATGGCGGCGGTGGACAATGGTGCCGATGCCGTCTACCTGGGTTTTCGCGACGCCACCAATGCGCGCGCGTTTCCGGGGCTGAATCTCTCCGATCGCGAGATCGACAAGGGCCTGGCCCATGCGCGCTCGCACGGCTGCCAGGTCTACGTGGCGCTCAATACCTATCCCACCAGTGACCGGCTGGAGCAATGGTATTCCGCAGTGGACCGGGCGGCCGATCTCGGTGTCGACACCCTGATCATCGCCGAGATTGCGGTGATGGACTATGCCGCGCGCAAGTATCCGCACATCCGCCGTCACCTGTCGGTGCAGGGATCGACTACCACGGTGGCGGCACTGCGCTTGTTCCACGAACAGTTCGGCATCTCCCGTGCTGTGCTGCCGCGGGTGCTGGCCATCCAGCAGGTCGAGCAACTGGCCGGAAGCTCGCCGGTGGAGCTGGAAGTGTTCGCCTTCGGCAGTCTGTGCATCATGGTCGAGGGCCGCTGCCAGCTTTCCAGCTATGTCACCGGCAAGTCGCCCAATGTCGCCGGCGTCTGTTCACCGGCCGAATTCGTCGAGTGGCGGGACACGCCGCAGGGCAAGACCGCGCGCCTCAACGGCGTGCTCATCGATCGTTTCGCCGACGATGAACCGGCCGGCTACCCGGTGGTCTGCAAGGGCCGCTACCGACTCGGCGAGCAGACCTTCCATGCGCTGGAAGAGCCGACCAGTCTCAACACCCTTCAATTGCTGCCCCGACTCAGGGCCATGGGCATCACGGCAGTCAAGATCGAAGGCCGGCAACGCAGCCCGGCCTATGTCGGCACGGTGACGAGAATCTGGCGCGAGGCGATCGATCGTGTCGAGCGCAATCCGCAGGGCTTCACGATCGAGGATGACTGGCAGCGCGAACTGAGCCGGTTGTCGGAAGGCAGCCAGGTTACGCTGGGTCCCTACCAGAGGGCCTGGCAATGAAGCTGTCGCTGGGACCGCTGCAATACTTCTGGCCGCGCGAGAAAACGCTGGCCTTCTACGATGCCATGGCCGATCAGCCGCTCGATATCGTCTACCTCGGCGAGACGGTGTGTTCCAAGCGTCGTGAGCTCAGGCTGGCCGACTGGCTGGGACTGGCCCGCGAATTGAAGGCGGCCGGTCACGAGGTGGTGCTGTCGACGCTGACGCTGATCGAGGCGGCCTCCGAGTTGTCGACGTGCAAGCGCATCGTCGGCAACGGTGAGTTTCCGGTCGAGGCCGGTGATCTATCGGCCGTCGAGTTTTGCCGGCAAGCCGGTGTGGCCTTCGTGTCGGGCCCGGGCGTTAATGTCTACAACCACCATGCCGTGCGGATTTTTCAGCGTGCCGGGCTTGAGCGCATGGTGCTGCCCGTGGAACTGGGCCGCGATGAACTACAGGCACTGAAGGCCGGTCTGTCGGCAGAGAGCGCAACCCTGCCGGAGTTCGAAGTGCTGGCCTACGGACGTGTTCCGCTGTCGCATTCGGCACGCTGTTTCACCGCCCGAGCCGTTGGCCGCGGCAAGGACCAGTGTGGTTTTGAGTGCATTTACCACCCCGACGGCCAGTTGATCCGGACCCGCGAGGACCAGCCTTTCCTCAACATGAACGGCATTCAGGTCCAGAGTGCCTCCGTTCAGGATCTGTCGTCGCGGGTGCAGGAGCTGGCTTCGGCTGGTGCCGATGTGCTGCGCATCTACCCGCAAGATGAGCCCATGGGCGAGACCATCGCGCGTTTTCGCCGGGCCTTGTGTGGCGAGCCGTTGGAGTCGCCGGTCAACACGGTCGATGGCTACTGGCGGGGCGGCCCGGGAATGACCGGGGCCGGCTGAGCGGCCTCACATGTCGCGCAGGTGATGGGCGTTGCGTACCAGGCGCAGTTTGTCGTGTTCTTCCAGCGAGGCGAGGCTTTCGAACAACTCGCGGATTTTCTCATTGTTGGTCTGCTCGGCCAGGTTGTTGTAGATGCCGACGATCTGGTCGTGGAACGCCACCACACGGGAAATGGCATGTTCGATGTCGTCTGCATTTGCGAGCGTCTCGGCTTCCATGTTGAGGTCGGGCAGCTCGAAGTCGGGGGCGCGGTCGAACCAGGTCGACAGCACGCTTTCGGAAGTGTTCTCCTCGAAATCCAGGATCGCCTTTTTCAGCCGCGCTTCATGGTCGGCCAGGTAGTCGACCACAAGCTTGAGACGATCACGGTTCGGATTGTCGGCCGCCTTTTCGGCCAGTTCGCCGAGTTGTCGATGCAGTTCGGCAGTCCAATCGAGAATGTCTTTTACCGTCTTGTAGCGCATCGCTTTGTTTCCTGGTTCGATGATGCCGAAAGTGTACCAAGACCCTCATGCTTCAATGCATGAACGCATCGCGTGACCCGGCTGACATCGGCCTGGTTTCCTGCCCTGGACGGCCAAGTTGCTATCCTTCGCTGTTGAATTTCAACTTCAGGGGTTACTCACCGACCATGTCTGCAGTGCAATGTGATGCGCCGGGCAGTAATGCCCAGCGTGGCCAGTGGTCTTCGGAGCCGGCCTTCGTGTTTTCCATGGCGGCGGCCGCCGTGGGGCTGGGCAATCTCTGGCGCTTCCCTTACATGGTCGGCGAGAACGGTGGCGGCGCGTTCATCCTCGCCTACCTGGTCGCCCTGGTGGTCGTCGCCCTGCCGATCATGATGCTGGAAGTCGCCGCCGGGCGACGGGCGCAGGGTTCGGTGGTGGGCACGTACCGTCAGGTCAATCGTTTCGGCACGATCTACGGCTGGTTCGTGGTCCTGCTGACCATTGCCATTACCAGCTACTACCTGGTGATCACCGGCTGGACCATGGGGTATGCCGTTTCCGCGTTTCGCATGGCCGTCGAACCGTTCGATGATTTCACCGCCGGTTACAACTCACTGTGGTATTTCTTCGCGGTGACCGTGCTGGCCACACTGGTGCTGATTCGCGGCGTCAGCGCCATCGAAAAGTTCTCCAAGATCCTCATGCCGGTGCTGGTGGTGATGATCATTGGCATCATCGTCTACGCCTCGACCATGGACGGCTGGGCGGAAGCCCGGCAATTCATGTTCCGGGCCGACTTCAGCGCGCTGAAAAATCCGGCACTCTGGTTCTTCGCATTCGGTCAGGCCTTCTATACCCTCGCGATCGGGCAGGGCTACCTGGTGACCTACGGCAGCTACATCCCGCGCAAGACCCACGTGCCGCGCGCCAGCCTGGTGGTGGCCGGCACCGAAACCTCGATCGCGCTGCTGGCCGGCTGGATGATCTTCCCGTTCGTGTTCACCTACGGCTTCGATCCGGGTGCCGGCAGCCAGCTGGCCTTCGATACCCTGCCGCGGGTGTTCGAGGAGATGGGCCGGGGCGCCTGGCTGGCGATGGCCTTCTTCGGTTTGTTCTTCGCCGCGGCGTTCAGTTCCTGTCTGGCCGGCCTCAAGGTCATCGTGGCGGCCTTCTCCGAAGAGTTCCGGATGGGAGATCTGCGCGCGGTGCTCGCGGTCGGCTGCCTGATGCTGTTTCTCGGCGTGCCCTCGGCACTGAGCTTCAGCCCGGTTGAACTGACCGTGATGGGCATGCCGTTTCTCGATTTCATGGATCAGTTCGGCGGCACCAACGTGGTGGTGGCTTCCGGCGTGATCGGCGCCGGCCTGTTCTGCTGGTTCGTGCCGCGGCCGAAGATTGCCTATGCGCTGGGCGCGAAGAGCAAGTGGTGGGAGTACCGTATTTTCATCGTCGGTCGCAGCCTGCCGTTTCTGGCGCTGGCTTTCATCGTCTGGAGTGCGCTGAACTGATTGACAAAGCAACATTCGACATGCATTTTGATTCATCGCAAGTCCCTCGCTCTGCTCTGCGGCTAGGATGGTGACTCATCGGGCCGCCTGTCCGGACCGCGACGTTAGCGCGGTCGATGGCGTTCCAACCAGCCACGGAGGCTACAGTCAATGAAACGGATTCACCTGTTTCCACTGGTTCTGATCCTGATCGCCTGTTCGGCGGGCATCATGGCTGCCGAGCGTGCGCCCGATGTCAGTTTTGCCACCCTGGAGGAAGGCCATCGCGCCAGCCTCGAGGATTTTCGCGGCCAGGTGGTGGTGCTCAACCTGTGGGCGGTGTGGTGCTCGCCGTGCATCATCGAAATACCACACCTGGTGCGGCTGCAGCCTGAGCTGGAAGCCGTCGGTGCCACGGTGATCGGTCTGGCGGTGGATTCGGGCAGCGCTGAAGCGATCCGCCGTTTCTGGAACAATCGGCTCGAGATCGAGCCGGTCTACCCGCTGTGGAAAACCACGGTGGCCGAAGCCGGTGAACTGTTCGATGCCCGTACCTACCCGACCACGCTGATCATCGATCGTGAAGGGCGCATCCGTGAGTCCCTGCTGGGGCTGCAAACGCGCGAAGACCTCCTCGCAGCGGTCCAGCCGTACCTTTAAAGTCCCCTTCACCTGAACCTTCCTTTTGCCGCTGAACGCGGTCGTTTCACCCCTCAATCGCTCTGACTGGAGCGTTTCCCGCCCGGATTTGATGCAGATCAACACGTCATAACATGCATTCTCATAGCATATTTAACAAGCCCGACGGCTAGCGTGCCGGTCGGAAATTTCACCGATGAATGAATGGCGATGAACGAGCACGGATCAACCAACCTGATGCAACGCCCGCGACACCTGCTGACAACGATTGCGGTGCTGGTGGCTTGCGTTCCCGTGCTGGCCGAGGAGCCGTTCACCCTGAACGGCGATGCGCAAGCCGGGAAGCCGCTCTATCAGACGCACTGCGCCGACTGCCACGGCGAGCGTGCACAAGGCGATGGCTCATGGGCCGGCGCCTACCAGCCGCCGCCTTCGGACCTGACCCGCGAGGGCCTGGGTGCCGAGCGCCTGTTCATCGCCACCCGCGATGGCGGCATGGCAGTCGGCATGCGCGCCACCATGCCGGCCTTCCGGCACACGCTCGACGAGCAGTCCATTCACGACGTCGTCGCCTACATCAAATCACTCGATCAATGACCCCGAAACCCGGCCCTGAAGTCCGGTTAATCAACAAAGGAAGCAAGACCATGTTGAACAGATACACACCTACCACAATGCTGACTGCCACGGCGCTTGCCGCAGGCCTAGGCATGGCGGCGTTCTCGCCCGAGGCTCGGGCCTGCCCGTCATGCAACGACTCCTTCATGCACGAGCTGAAGAACGAGCGTGCCGACACGGCCGTCGGACGTGATCTGCTGGCCGCCGTCGCCAACCAGCAGGGCCTGCCCCTGGGTTCGGCGTCGCAGGCGATCACCGCCAGTTCCGTGGCGGCCGCCCGCGGCGATGAAGTGGACCTGGACGCGCTCTTCGAAGGTGCTGACTTCATCGAGATCATCAAGCGCGATGAGGCCCTAGACATACCGGCGACCAGCTTCGTGCCCCAGGATGCCGAGCCCGACGTCGAGTTCACCATTCGCCTCGACGAGGGCGAAACCTACATTGGCCAGGGCGTGATCTACGACGGCTTCGTCTCCGACGGCAAGATTCCCGGTCCGACGCTGCGCGTGACCCAGGGCGATATCGTGCGCATCACGGTGGAAAACACCGGCACGGTCCCGCATGGCGCCTCCATCCACGCCGCCGACACCCAGACCTCGAAGTACATCGGCGACATCGGTCCCGGACAGTCCAAGAGCGTGACCTTCCGCGCCAACATGCCTGGCGTGTACATGTGGCACTGCGCACCGGGCGGCCATGCCATCCCGATGCACGTGC
>SKXY01000201.1 GCA_007128175.1 Wenzhouxiangella sp.
AACGGAGGGAACTGGCCCGGCAGTCTTGATGCCGGGCACGTACCAGGGGTGAGCACGATCGCCCACCCCCGTTCCGTCAAGAGCCCCGCTCTCGCTCCCAGGCTTCGGGATCGAACTCAGGCGCGTCTTCGAGTTCATCGCGCGTTGCATCCACAACGACAGTGTGTTCTCGATCTCTCATTTGCCGCCCTTCACTCATGTGATCGTCATGATCCGCTAGCGAAATGCGGCTCCAGTCAATGGCAACCAGCCTTTCACCAGCGCCCAGAAATCGTCCGACATTAACGACCACTGCGACCGGATTGCCCTGATGATCGACGAGCACATTTTCGATGTTGCCGATTTCCTCGTCGCCGATGCGGGTCCGTACTGTGCTGCCGACCAGGCTATCGGCCAACGCCGCGTCTGGAGGCGAGTCTGCATAGAGATCTTCGTCCATTCCGCGCCGAGTTTCCCTTGCCTGCTCCCGCTGATCGTCCCTGTCTTGCTGACGCATCCGATCATCCCTGACAGCAGGATCCTCACGGGTATACTGCCGATCATCCTGATCATCCGAGTACCGCTCTTCAGCCTGATCAGACGAGGAATACGGTGGCGAGGAATCGGATTCGCATGCCGTCAGGAGCACTGCCGATCCGAGTGCAAGACTCGTCAATGCAGCGCCGCCGATCAACTGTCGAACCAACTTGACTGGAAATAGTGTCTTCATGAAATTCACCTGTCCTTTTGGTCATGGACCTGATTGTCATTGACCGTCTTGTGTGCTCTAAAGCCTATGCACGAACAGGCAGGCCTTCTGTACGGTAGATAACAAGACAGGTCAGCAAAGTGAATGACTGCAAGCGCAGGTGCGTGAATCAGACCGGTTCGGCCATTCACTGGTGGCTCGACTCAGCCCCCAACGCCCCGCGCATGCCGCCGGCGATCCCGTGGCGTTCCCGGAATGTGTCAAGGGCGCGGCGCCAGCGCTCGCGGTCCCTTCGATGCGTCGCCAGAAAGCGGACGACGCCGACCAGCCGGCGCGGCCACGGATACCAGCGTTCGAGGTCCGAACCACACTGGGTCAGCACCTTTTGGGGTAGCAGATCGGTGATGACACTGAAGTTGTGCATGATCAGAGTGCCTACTGCCACCCCGATCTCGTCGGGCGCGGCTTTCCGCAGCGCCACCGTGTCGAGCTCGTAGAGCGGCGCGTCAACCAGGTCGCCGCGAAACAGCAGGTGCGTGAGAAAGTAGCCGCACCACGGGGTGAGCCAAAGAGTGTGCGCACGCGTGTTAATCGAGACGACTTTTCCGCTCGTCGACACCACGGGTTCGTGCTGCTGGTCATTCCGGAGGACGTACCCGGTGCAATTCACGAACCAGCTGCCGGGCTCAACCGCCATGGAGTCACCGCTGCGCAGGATCAGCTCGGGTCGTCCATCCCGGTCGACAACATCCTCCAGATGGTCGACCAGGACGTGCCGAAGGCCTTCGGAGATGGTGCGGCTCTCCCTCTCGGAGAGGTTGGCCAGAAAGAAGGCGCGGGGCTCCGGTACGAGGCTGATGCCCGCCCGCTTGTGGAACCACCGGCGCACCTGTGCCCCGTTGGTGCCATCGAAACGCTGGGCAAGTTCCCGAAACACGTGACCGCCACGACTTCCTCCCCACCATCGTCGCAGACCGTCGGGATACAACTCATCGCGCTTGACGAACAGCATCCCCGAACCGGCGATGAGGTTGACCTCACGACCCGGGTCCTTGGTGATCAGTGTGTGGGCGGTGTCCATGCCGGTCTTGCCACCACCGACCACCCACACGGGCGCGTCACTGTCGGTGATCTCCGAGCCACGCATGTCACAGTGATCGGGCGATACCGAGTGGATCCACGTGCTGGAAAGCGCCAACGGCTCGTTCGGCTCGATCGAGAACCCGGGTGCCCGGACGAGCTTGTCGGCCTCGATCACGCGCATCTCGCCGGTGTTGGAACGGCACCGGATTCGCACCACACCGTCGAGCTCCTGGTGGGATTCTTCCTCCCAGCCGAACAGCTCGACCACCTTGACCCGGCTCTTCGCAACCTCGTAGCAGTGCCGCAGGTGGTCGAGCACCTCGCCCTTGGTCGCAAGGTACGAAGGGTCCTTGCCGAGCTGCCACGGGATGTCGCCCGCGGTGAACATCGGGTGCGGCTGATGCAACCGCACGTAGTCGTAGGTATCGACCCACATTCCACCGGGGCGGTCCCGGCGATCCACCAGCACGACCGAACCATTCGGCCCCAGGTACTCGGAGGCGACCACCAGGGCATTCAGCCCGGCGATACCCGCGCCCACGATACACAGGTCATGTACACCCTTGCTCAAGGGCTTGTTGGTTTCGACACAAGATGACGAGTGCATACCTCGGGAAACGGACGGAAACAGCCAGCCCCGCCAACTGCTTGGCGCCCTTCAACCAGGCCATCGCCCACCACGACGGCGTTTAGATGGCCGGGACGACCCCCACTGCCGTGCAAGGCTGCAGCGTGCGAGGCCCCGGCTCTACGCTTCGCTCCGGCCGGGACGACGCTTTTTTGGGAGAGCACGCGCCGCTCGATCTCTCGCAAGACCTCGTCGAGGCGTGCCTGCTCTTCGGCGCGGGCAGCCGATTCCGGTTTCGAGTCTTCAGTCATCTGTTCGCTAAGAGGTGCCGGCAGCACAGCCCGCCATCATCCCCGGCCTGGGCAGCGCCGGTCAAAGCGTCTTCCAGGCCAGGGCGCGTTGCGGTGCGAAGGATCAGGCTTGAAGGCGGCAGTCTGTTTCACCTTCGCGGCACTGGCGATCAGTGAGCGAATCAGGAACCCGTCCGGGATTCCGTTATTGGCGCGCAAAAGTGGCGTCTTGTTCGGGTCCGGCAAGTCCAGGATATAAAGAGAATCCATATCTGCCCCATTGGCATGCCCGAAGCTTTCATGGCCAATGCTGAACTGGGCGTTCAATGCCTTCCCTGGATTACCTGTTGATCAGTGCCATCCGCACTCATCATCGAGATTCGCCTCGAGCGTTCCATCCGCGCCCCACCATACTTGCACAACGCCCTCCAGGCTTCGCGGATACTCGATTTGACTCGAAACCTTCAACGACATGTAACCGTCGGGAGTCGCAGCGGCAGTTGTAACGCTACTTGAATAGGGGACAGGGCGATTCATGGCTGTCCTGTCAGTGTAGACAATCATATAGCGCGCTGATTCGGGTATACGGTTGATTCTTGCGAAGTAAGCGACATCATCCAAACGCTGCCCCACATGGAAACAAAGTGGTGGCTCTATGGGCATGACGCTGAGCCAAAAGGATTCGTCAAGGAACTGGAAAGAGGGAACCATATCGGTTGCCTGCAGTGAGCGCTCATAGGCTGCTTCGATTGCCAAACTATCGGCTGTGTAACAGCCTGATCCAAAACTGATCAGCACAATAGTGCTCACCAGGAACCCGAGGATCCTTCCAAAAATAATCCCTCTGACTCCGGTGCTTGAAACTCATACCGTTGAACTTTGGTGAACTGAACGCTCCCCCGTCCAAATTCACCACCACTATCGTTGGCGCGCACCGTATCTTGGAGAGCCTTGGCAAGCAAGTTCATCCATATTGCGCCTAATTTACCGCTTGGCCCACTAGTTTCCTTTCGCGGCAACCCGTGCGATAGTTGAGGAAAAGAAAAGGAGCAGGCATGAAGTGGTCACTGATCTATTTGCTGGCCCTGATCTTCTTCTGGCATCAGACGGATCTGGTCGGGGGCGGAACCTTTGCAGGTGCTGTTGCCCCGGTGGCCGGTTTTGTCTCGCTTGTAGCATTTCTGTTCAGTCTGCTCGCCTGGTTTGCGCGGCGGAATGATGCTGCCGGTGCTGCTGCGTTCTGGGCCGTGCCGGTGTCACGGAGCCAGTCGGAGCAGTCGCCCGGCGATTCGGATGGTGGTGGCGATGGCGGAGGAGGCGACGGCGGTTGCTGATGATCCTGTCGGCCGAGTCGCCTGGCAGCAAGGATATTCCAGCGCATTATCCCCGTTGCCCCGGAAATCGCGCAAGCGCGGGCAATGGAGGAAGCCCGTTCAAAACCCGATCCGCAGCCCGGCACTAAAGACGTTCACGTCACCAGCGTAGCTCAGTGCTTCCAGGTTGATCGCCGCCGGGCCGAACATCTTCAACAGCACATTGCCGCTGACAAAGTAGTCGTCGCCCGTGGGGCCCTGATGGGTGTAACCGGCACGGGCGCCCAGCTCCACGAACGGCGCGACGCTACTGCGCACCCCCATGCCCACACGCACGCCGTCGTTGCTTTGGCTGTCAGGCTCAGGCTCCAACAGGCCCGAACTGCCAATCCATCCGGCTTCGAAATTCAGGTCGGTCACCGGCGAAATCGGCATGCGATAGCCCATGCCGAGGTTTGCAATCTCCGTGGTGTCGGCCACCAGAAAATCGCCGGGAAATCCGGGCAGCCGGGTATCCAGGCTGGCTCGCGTGTAATCGCCGTAAACATATAACTGGCTGCCAACCCTGAGCCCGGCGGCAAGCTGGAAGCTCGTGTCATTGTCGACGCCGTCGACATCCACATGGGCAACGCTGCCCTGGCCGTAGGTGTAGCCCGGGCCGGCGGCCACGGCCGAAAGCGGAAAAAGCAGGCACAGGGCGAGCAGGACTATTTTCATTTCTCGGAATCTCCCGTTAATCGTCCCTGCATTATCTCAGGGTTGGGCAGCCGGGCCGCCAGCCGAACAGGCTGGCGACGCGGCGCTGGCACGATGTCTCAGGGCAGTTCCAGATCGAGGTAAGGCCCAAAGCTTTCCACATCACCGTTATCGAAGGAGAACGGCGCGAAAGGCGTTCTGCGATCCGGCCGGTCGACGGCCTCACCGAACAGCACCTTCTGCACCTCATCCACCTCCGAGGTCACGATGTGCGGCTGCTCCCGAAGCTCCTGCACCATGCGGCTGACGCCTCCGCCTTCCGATCGGGCATACACGCCGATGAAGGGGCTGTCGAAGTCTTCCTCGTTCCAGCGCACGACCAGCCGTTGTTCGCTGCTGGTGTCAACGACTTCGGTCTCGCCGACCGGATCGCCCTGGAACGTATAGGCATCCACTCTCACCTCGTCCCAGTCCACGTCCGGGTCATAAGCAAAGAAGCGGCGACCGCCCAGAGAACGGCCCAGTTTGTCATCGCCCAGGTAGAACTTGTAGCGACTCGCCTCGTCGAGTTCCTGCCACTCCACCAGCACCACGGTTTCCAGTTCCATCTGGACCTCGGCTTCGGCACGAACATCCTGCGCGGCAAGCATGAGCATCATGCCAGCGGCCGCGGTTCCGGCAAGGGCGAACAAGCTTTTCATGAGAAGATTTCCTTTTTAACTCTTGAGGGTTGTAGTCGCTCAACGAGATGGCTCTCGAGTTTGTGCCATGCGCGGATGGAATTCATGGCAAGACGCAAACCCTTTTCCGCTGGTAGCGCCGCTACCCCCGCCGGTCTGCCGTTGTTGTGTATCAAGGCAGCGCGTGGCTACGCCACGGGCGATATCCGTTCCCGGATCGACGACACGCTTTTACCACCCGAAACCGAACATCCGGAGTAGGTCGGCCCAACGCGGCCGACGGACAACTCAGGCACGCTCCCGAAGGGCGTGCCGGAGTGGCTAGAACACGTAAATGAACCCCACGCCTACTTCGGCTTCATAGTTGTTGCGTGCGATCGGGCTTCGCCTGATGTCGCTACCGTAATGCTCGTAGAGCAGCTCGCCGAAGAGCAGCCAGTTCCTGTTGA
>SKXY01000029.1 GCA_007128175.1 Wenzhouxiangella sp.
CCCGCGCCGCCCTGGCGCGAATTTCCCGGGCCGTGAGCGAGAAGCCCTACCGGGTCAACGACCACACCGACCTGACCGTCACCTGCTCCATCGGCTACGCCGAGTTGCCGCCGCGCCGGGACGATCCGGTTGACGCCATCAACTGGGAAGCCGTGGTGGAGATGGCCGACCAGGCGCTCTACCGGGTCAAGCAGACCGGCCGTAACGGCTGGGCAATTCTCAGGCCGGCGCCCGGCACCGACCTGGGCGCTGTCTCGCACACCGGGCGCGGTGCCATGAACGACGCCCTTCACGACGGTCGGGTCACACTGGTAACCGGTGGGGCCCAGGATTCAAACTGAACCGGCAGACCAAACCGCGGTCCGCCCCAGTGTCACTTCGCCACTTTCCATCTGTCCGGACAGCTCAGCATGAAATCAGCGCAAGACCACAAGCCCCCCTTCACCGGCCCGGCATTCGACAACAGCTACGCACGGCTGCCGGGCAGCTTTCACGCCCGTATCGAGCCGACGCCGGTGGACCGGCCCTCGCTGATTCGACTCAATCGCGAACTGGCCGAGGCACTGGGCCTGGATGCCGAAGCACTGGCCTCCCCCGAAGGCGTGGAGATTATGGCCGGCAATCGTCCGGCCGCCGGCGCAGAACCGGTCGCCATGGCCTATGCCGGCCATCAATTCGCCAACTGGGTGCCCCAGCTGGGCGACGGGCGCGCGCTGCTGCTCGGTGAAGTGATCGATCGTAACGGTCGGCGCCGCGACATCCAGCTCAAGGGTTCGGGACCCACACCGTTCTCGCGCGGCGGCGACGGTCGCTCCTCCATCGGCCCGGTGGTGCGCGAATACATCGCCAGCGAGGCCATGCACGCGCTGGGCATTCCCACCACCCGGGCTCTTGCCGCCATCGCCACCGGCGAGCATGTAGAGCGCAACCAGCCCGAACCCGGCGGCATCCTGGTCCGCGTGGCCGACAGCCATATCCGCATCGGCACCTTCGAGTACTTTGCTCGCAATGGCAGGCCGGACTCGGTGCGCACCCTGGCCGACTACGTCATCGAACGACACTACCCGGAGCTGGCCGACAGTGAGCACGCCCATCTCGACTTCTTCTCGGCGGTCATCGAGCGCACCGCATATCTGGTGGCCGAGTGGATGCGCGTCGGTTTCATCCACGGCGTGATGAATACCGACAACACCTCGGTGGTCGGCGAGACCATCGACTTCGGCCCGTTCGGCTGGATGGACGAGTTTCACCCGGCCACCGTCTACAGCTCCATCGACCGGCACGGCCGCTACGCCTTCAACCAGCAGCCCGGCATCGCCCACTGGAATCTGGCCCGCCTGGGCGAGTGCCTGCTGCCGCTGTTTGACGCCAAAGGCGAAGCGGCGCTCGAGAAAGCCAACGAGGTATTGAAGACATTCGAGGAACGTTTCGAGCGCCATTTCCACCGCGTACTGCGCTCCAAGCTGGGCCTGGGCGGGGACCGCGACGGCGACATCGAGCTGGCCGAGGATCTGCTGGCCCGCATGACCGACCAGCGCGCCGACATGACCCTGACCTTCCGCCGCTTGGGCGGGCTCGATGCCAGCGATGGATCCGGCGACGGGCCGGTGCGCGAGCTGTTCGACGACCCGACAAGCTTCGATACCTGGTTAGTGAAATGGCGCGAGCGCCTGGGCGCGGAAACCCGCAGCGACGGGGAGCGCCGGCAGGCCATGCGCCGGACCAATCCCGCCTTTGTCCTGAGAAACCACCTGGCCCAGCAGGCCGTCGATGCCGCCATCGACCACCTTGACTTCGAACCCATGCACCGGCTGACCGAGATACTGGTCCGCCCCTACGACGACCAGCCCGGAAACGAACACTACGCCCACCCCCCACACCCCGAACAACGCGTCCTCAAAACCTTCTGCGGCACTTGACGGAGATTGTCGTTTGGTCGCTTGGTCGAATAGTCGGAGCGACAAACTGACAAAAGGACAAAACGACCAGGCGACCAAACGACAATCCCGTTACGGCGCTACAATTAAAAAACCGCGTTCCACAAACCGCTGGCAGACTGGCAGGATGAACGACAAGCACGACGACACCGCAAACCAGACCCAGGTTTACACTCGCGCCGAGATGGAAAACTCCGACGGCGGCCAGGGCACGGCGCGCCTGGTGGTCATCCAGGGCCCCGAACTAGGGCGCCAGTTCACCCTGGATTCCGACGAGATGGTGATCGGCCGCGCCGACGAATGCGACCTGCACCTGTCCGCCTCCGGCATATCCCGTCGCCACTGTCGAATCGAAAGAAAGGACCGGCAGTTCTGGATCGAGGACCTGAACTCGACCAACCACACCCGCATCAACGAGGTCGTCACCGAGCGAGAGAAGCTCAACGACGGCGACCGCATCCGCCTCGGCCAGACCGTGCTGAAATTCATCGGCGCCGACAACCCGGAAGCCGCCTGGCTGGAAAAGATGCACGACGAGGCCAGCCGCGACCCGGACACCGGCCTGTTCAACCGCCATCACTTCCTCGCCCAGCTGGAAGCTGCCGTGGCCGGCGCCAATGCCACCCCGGAAGAATCCGGCGGCGGCGTCATCTACCTCAACCTCGACGCTTCAGCCGCCATTCGCAACCGCATCGGCATGAGCGGCATGGATCACCTGCTAGGCCGCATCGGGCGACGCCTCGACGAAGTCTTGCGCAACGAAGACATTCCCGCCCGCCTGGGCGAACACAGCCTGGTCGTGCTGGCACCGGGGCTGGACGCCGCGGCGCTCGACCGACTGGCCGAGACCCTGCGCCGGTTCATCAGCGAAGAAGTCTTCGCCATCAACAAACATGAAGTGGCGGCCTCGGCCAGCATCGGCATCTGTCCGCTCAGCCTGCGCATCGGCGAGCCCGACATGCTGCTGGTGTGCGCGGCCCGCGCCGCCGACCAGGCCCAGGCCGACGGCGGCAACCGCTGTCGCACCTACCAGCCGGAAGTCTCGGCGGCCAGCGCCAGCGACAACGAACGCGCCATGCTCGGACTGATGCGTGAGGCGCTCAACAAGAACACCCTGCAGACCCTGTTCCAGCCGGCCGTGAGCACCGGCAACGAGGAACTGACCCATTACCAGTTGCTGCCGCGGCTACTCACCGACGACGACCAACTCATCACCGCCGCCGACTTCATTCCCGTGGCCGAACGCCACAACCACGTCCTGGAACTGGACCGCTGGATGAGCGTAAGGGCGCTGACCGTCATTCGCGAACAGCTGGGCCGCGACCGACCCATCCGCCTGTTCATCAGCCAGTCTGCCGCCAGCCTGGCCGACGGCACCCGCTTCGAGGCACTGGCGAAAAACCTGGAAAAACGCATCGCCGAAGATCGTCTGCTGGTAGCGGAATTCCGCCATGCCGACCTCAACAACCACCTCAAGGCCGCCCGCGCCCTGCTGCCGCGTCTGCGTGAGCTCGGCCTGGGCATCTCGATCTCCGGCGTTGGCGACGAGGCCCGGCCCGAACTGCTGCTCAATCACTTCGACGTCGACTACATCAAGATGACCCCGCGCTTCGCCGCCGGCATCGGCGCCGACCCCAAGGTCAGCAAGCAGTTCGACCACCTCGCCAAGACCTTCCACGAAGCCGGCGCACGCATCATCATCAGCCAGGTCGAAGACGCCGAAACCATGGGCCGCATGTGGAACTCCCGAGCCGACCTGCTACAGGGCAACTTCATCCAGCGTCCGACCCAGACCCCTGACTTCAACCTCCACGAAGACGAGTGACGAAAACGGCGCCTGGCTAACCGCCTGTTCGCTTCCATGTACCGCAGAGCCTTGCGAGCCGAATCAACGCAGGGCATCAACCGGGTAATCTGAAACCTACTGCTCGGCCATCTCATGCAGAAAGGCCGCGGCCCGTTGCATGGCGCCACGGCTGGTGAGGAACGCAGTCAGATGGCCACGCAGGCGCATGCGGTAGAGCTCGGCATGCACGCCTTCGTCGAGCAGGGCCTAGTAAAAAAACTCGGCATGCTCGTAGGGCACCAGCGTGTCCATGGTGCCGTGGAACAGGAAGAACGGCGGAGCATCCGAATGCACATGTGCAATCGGCGAGGCCGCCCGATAGGCTTGCGGTGCTTCGTCTTGCTCAGCCCCCATCAACTGCTCGATCAGCCGCCCGCCGGAAAAAACCCGAAATCCGATGGAATACCGCCGGCCACCACCGCGAAGAAGCCTTCCTCCGCCGGCCCGTATTCAGCATTGAGCGGGGAATCCGTGCTGCCCACCAGCCCGGCCAACGCCACCAGGTGCGCCCCGGAGGAAAACCCCAGCCCGGCAATCCGGTCGGGGTCGATCCGCAACCGCTCGGCTTCGTCGCGCATCCATCCAAGGGCGAGCTGCACATCATGGAGCTGGGATGGAAAACGGTGCTCGGGGGCAAAACGGTAATCGATGTTGACCGCCACGAAACCGCGATCGGCCAGCCGTCGGGCAATGCGCGTCATGTCATCGCGGCTGCGCCCCTCCCAGCCGCCGCCGTGAACCACCAGCACCGCCGGCCAAGCCGAGCGCTCGCCGTCGGGAACATAGACATCGGCATACAGTGCCTGCGGCCAGTCCGGTGGCGAGAAGCGCTGCTCGACCAGGCGTTCATGGCCGTAATGCGGCAACGCCACATCACGCTCCGGATCATTGTGATGACGTGCACAACCAGCCAACGCCAGGGCAGCGACCAGCGCGGAAAAGAAAACAATCGAGTGACTCATCGCCCTATCAGACCACAGTCGCGTCATCCGGGGTGCAACAGCGAACGAGATCAGCGCGGAATCAAATCCCTGCAGCCTGCCGAGGGCGCAACAGCGGCGTCAGTGCCAGCCCCACCAGCGTCCAGCCGACCACCGAATCGGCCACCGATATGACGAAATACAGCGTCGGAAAATCAAACCAGTTCCACAGGTAGGCGTGCACGAAAAACCCCAGCACAAAACCGAACATCGCAAAGCTCCCGACCGAAGGCCAATACCCGCCGGCACGCTCACCGCGCAGCAGCGACAGCACCACGAACACGGCAGTAACACCGATCAGCAGATCGCGCCCGACCATGGCACCAAACCCGCTGCGCTTTCCGGCCGGTACGTAGTTGACGAACACTTCCGCCTGACTGCCGTCACGCAACGGATCGGCCGGCAGGTAATGAATGCCGGACCCGCGCACGTTCTCCTCCAGCACCGAAGCCACCGCCGCTTCGTTGTCGAAATGATTGAAGGCCGGATCGTACAGCCCCAGCGCCACATGCCCCACGAATCCCCAGAAAAAAAGAATGACCGAGCCCAGCAGACTCAGCAGTAGAAATCTGATCATCACATTTCCCTCTAAAGAATGGCGAACATCAAGCATCATCGCCACATGTTTCCAAAGGTGCAAGCCATCCGCTCATGCTGAGCTTGCGGCCAGCCCTGAAATGTAAGTGCACTGAATTACTGCCTGAAGTACCGATTGTCGACTGCGCCAGGAACCTGCACCCAAACCTGGCGCATAATGACCAGTAATCGACCATAAATGGACGCAAGCACATGTCCGGCAACCTGACTCTCTACACCAACCCCATGTCACGCGGGCGCATCGTACGCTGGATGCTGGAAGAAGTCGGCCTGCCCTATCGAACGGTGTACCTGGACTACGGATCCTCGATGAAAGAGGCCGATTACCTGGCCATAAACCCGATGGGAAAAGTGCCAGCCATCGTTCACGGCGACCACATCGTCACCGAAGCCGCCG
>SKXY01000015.1 GCA_007128175.1 Wenzhouxiangella sp.
ACGGTCGCTACTCTCGCCATGTCTGGGGAGGTGCGGCCGACATCTTCATCGACACCAACGGTGACGGGCGCATGGACGATCTCAATGGAGACGGCCGCAGCGGCTTGCGCGATGCCCGCATTCTGCTGTCGATCATCGACGACCTGTACGAGTCAAAACGCTACGAACGGCTGCACGGCGGGCTGGGGCTTTACGGACCCCGTCCGCATCGCGGTCCCTTCGTGCATGTCGATGCTCGCGGCCATGAGGCACGCTGGTCACTACCCTGACCATTTGCGCCGAACGGTGCCGCTTAGTTGCAATTGATGGCAGCTGGCGAGCGGGCAAAGTGGCGGACCCAAACCAATTCAGCACTGCGCTTTTTGATTGACGGCAAGCACTCGCCCACGCTGGCGCAGAAATTGCATCTATTGTGGGCATGAATGCCGTAACCCACGAAAATGTCCGTCCGCGTGCCCGGATTCTCTTCGTCGATGACAGCCGAATGATGCGCATGTGTGCGCGCAAGATTCTCGGCAATGCCTATGACCTGCTGCTGGCCGACTCGGCCGAGGAGGCCTGGCGACTGCTCGAGCAGGACGAACGAATCCAGGTCCTTTTCACCGACCTGCAGATGCCCGGCCAAAGCGGCTTCGACCTGCTCGACCGGATCCGCGGCAGCGACGCGATTCGCCTGGCCGAATTGCCTGTAGTACTGATCACCGGTGCCGAGGACCGCGAGGAAATGCGGACACTCGCCCTTGAACGCGGTGCCACCGATTTCATTACCAAGCCGTTCCAGGCCGCCGAGTTGACCGCGCGGGCACGGGCCCATGTCGACTCAGGCCATTCTCGCCAGAAGCTGCGGGTTCTCGAGCGCGACCACCACCTCGACCGCGCCACCGGCCTGGGCAATCGTGGCTACTGTGAACAGCGAATCGAGCAGGCCATCAGTTTCTCTGCAAGGCACGATCAGCCGCTCACCCTCATGCACCTGCGACTGGAAGGACTGGCTCAACTGCTGGGCGACCTGGGCGAGCCCTACGCCGGACGCGCCCTGAGACGCATCGGGCAGACGCTGGCCGGCAGCATCCGCAAGGAGGACACCGTCTTCCGCACCGGCGAAGAAAGCTTCACTTTCCTGTTGCCCGCTACCGATCGGCGCGGCGCCATCACCCTGCAGGAACGATTTCTGCCGGATCTCGATGCCCTGGGGCTGTCAGGCAACGGCCACTCACTTGAGGTGACCTGCCGCTTTGAAGTCCAGCCCATTGCTCTCGATGCCCGTACCAAAGCGTCAAGCTTGCTGGACGAAGGCCTGTCCGGCAATGCCGGCCCGGAAACGACAGCTGCGGAACAAACTCGTGCCCCGGAGGCGAAATCACCAGGAATCGAGGAAGCCCTGCAGATGATCGAACGCGGGGAAGGCGAACGGCTGCATCGTCATCTGCCGCAACTGCGGCAACGACTGCAGCCCCTGCTGGACTTGCTCGAAACCCGCTAAGCCGCCTCAGTCACCACGTGATGGCCGGCCGCGTGTACCGGATGCGCGATCCCGGTCCCGCCACTCCTGCAGATCGACCGACGCCTCTTCTCCGGCCGCGAGAACCCAGCCGGTTACATCGGCAAACAGCCCGGCCATGGTTTCCTCGAACGCAACCACAAGTGCATCCAGGGACCGGTCGTCCACGGAGCGGGAGCGTTCGAAGGAGTTGGTGGCCATTACGCGGCCTGTGGGCTGGTGAACCAGGTTGATGCGCATGCCCAGTTCCACAACAAGGGCCCCGCTGCCATCATCCACGGCCTCGAAACTCCTGATCTCGCTGACCAGGCCAAAGCGCGAGCGCATGCCACCGGCCCGGCCAACGCCGGCGAAGCGACCGGAGTCTTCTAGCGACTGAATCAGCAGGCTGTGAACCATGTCCGGCATGCTGTCCAGCCAGGCCGCTTCGGGCCAGGGCTGCAGGCGCGAGCGAGATGCCCGAACCAGCATCCGGTCGGAGTTGCGCATCTGGTCGGCCACGGGACGCTGCACAAGCACCGCCCAGTCGACCTCGGGCCAGTCGGCATCGACAGCGGTGTCCAGCTGTGGAGCGATGATGCTTACCGAGCCCGACGAGCGAGCCAGCATGCAGCCGCTGACCATGAGAACGACCAGCGCCAACACGATCAGACGCATCCAACGGAATCTGTATCGGGTGATGCTCACTGCGGTTGGTACTCCTCTGGCTGATCGCCTCCGAGCAGGAAGCGGGTCGGGTGGCGCTCGAACCGTGTGGACAGCCTCGACAGCTCACGAACCAGCTGACGAAACTCCTGCACGGCCGGGCCCATCGGACTCAACACCTCGACGCCGAAATCGCTCATGGCGGCCTCGTTGTCGGCCAGAACGCGATCGATTCGGCTCGATGCCGAAGCCAGCTGGTCCATGGTACGCGCCAGGTCATCGGACAAATCCGGCAAACCGGAAATCACGTGTTCGTCTATACCGGCCAGAGCCTCGCTCATCTCGTCGATGAGCCGCTGCGAGCGCTCCAGCACTCCGGCCAGGCTTTCACTGCCCTGGTGGACATTGCGAATGGTTTCGGCGATCAGGTCGCTTTCGGCCAGCACCGCCTTGGAAAGCTGATCGAAGTTGTCAAGCGTATGGGAGATGCGCTCGGCATTGTCCTCGCTGAGAAAGTCGAGCACGCGCAGCATCACCTCGCTGGCCATGGAGGCGATATCCTCCGAGGCATCGATGAGCCTCTGCAGGCCGGATTCCTCAGCCAGGATCTGCGGCGGTCTACCGTCAGGACCAGGTTCGAGGGGTGGACTACCGGGGCTGCCACCGCGCAGCTGGATAAACGCCACGCCGGTCAGCCCCGACACCGTCAGGCGCGCCACTGTATCCTCGCGCACCGGCGCATCGGCCTCCAGCCGGACACGGGCGATGACCTGGCTGGGATCTTCCGGCGACAGGTTGAGTTCGCGGACACTGCCCATGTTGATGCCGTTGTACTGGACGGTCGAGCCGACCGAAAGGCCGGTGACCGGATGCTCGAACACGATCTCGTATTCCCTCCAGGTGTCTTCGGCAGCGTAGCGAGCCGCCCACAGCCCGATTACCAGCACCATGAATAGGCCGGCCACGGTGAATGCACCGATGATGACGTGATTGGCTCGCGTTTCCATATCCTTTAGCTCCCGGCCCGATCGGCCTGGTTCGCAGCTCGCGCTCTTGGCCCGTGAAAGTAGTCCTGGACCCACTCGTGTTCGAAGTTCTCCACTTCGGACAACGGACCGGTCACGATAATTCTGCCGTCGCCGATCACCGCCACGCGATCACAGATGGCATAGAGCGTATCAAGATCGTGAGTAATGAGGAATACGGTCAGCCCCAGCGCCTGGCTCAAGGTCACCAGTAACTGGTCGAACGCGGCCGCCCCGATCGGATCGAGACCCGCGGTCGGCTCATCCAGAAACAACAGCTCCGGATCCACCGCCAGTGCACGCGCCAGCCCGGCACGCTTGCGCATGCCACCGGACAACTCCGATGGCAGTTTCGCCCCGGCCGAGGCAGACAGTCCGACCATGCGAATCTTGAGTCTTGCCAGGTCGCGTCTGAGGGCGGCCGGCATGTCGGGATAATGCGTCTTGATCGGCACCTCGACATTTTCTCGTACGGTCAGCGAGGAGAACAGCGCACCGTCCTGAAACAGCACACCGGTGCGCCGTCGCAACAGGCTGTGTGCCGATGCACCCTGGTCGATACGCTCGCCCAGCACCTCGATGGTGCCGGCCTGCGGCGGGCGCAGACCCAGTATGGCGCGCATCAACACCGACTTGCCCGAGCCCGACCCACCGACCACACCGAGAATCTCGCCACGTCGAACATCGAGATCGAGGCCCTGGTGCACCACGGTAGACCCGAACTGGTTGCGCAGGCCTTGCACCTTCACCACGGGATCAAGCGTTCGCTCCTGATCGGTCACCATCCAACCTCCATGAAAAACACCGCGGCGAGCGCATTGATGACGATGACCAGCGAAATCGACTGCACCACGGCACTGGTGGTGTGCTCGCCGACCGACTGGGCCGTGCCCGTCACCTTGAATCCCTCCAGGCAGCCGATCAGTGCAATCACGATCGCGAACAGCGGCGCCTTGACCAGTCCGACCAGGTAATGGCGTAGATCCAGGGTTTCGTGTATCCGCGACATGAACAGATCGAAGCCGATTCCCAGCGAGAAAGCAGATACCGTCATGCCACCTGCCATGCCAGCGAGGGTGGCTGCCGCGGCCAGAATGGGCAGCATGACAAGCAACGCCACCAGCCTTGGCATCACCAGCAGCACGAAGGGATCCAGCCCCAGTGTGCGCATGGCGTCGATTTCCTCGCGTGACTTCATGGTACCGATCTGCGCAGTGAACGCACTGGCGGTCCGTCCGGCCACGATGATGGCGGTTACCAGCACACCCATCTCACGGAAGAAAGCGATGGTGATCAGATCGACAACGAACAGCTCGGCTCCGAATTCCTTGAGCACGGTGGCACCCAGGTAGGCGATGACCGCACCGATCAGGAAACTGAGTAGCAGCACCAGCGGCAGTGCATTGAGCCCGGTCTGCTCCATGTGATGGACGGTCGAGGTAATGCGCCACTGGCTGGGTCGGAATGCGGTGCGAACCAGCGACGTCATGCCCAGCCCCAGGAACCCCAGAAATAACTTGAATCCACCACCGAAACTCGTGGTGACCTCACCAACATGAGCCAGAAAACTCACCCAGGTCGCCTCCGGGTCAGGTTCCGGCTCACTGCTGCCAGCAGCGGCAATGACCGCTTCGATCAGGGGCCGGTGTTCTTCCCTGAGAACGATGCCTCCCGGGTCTATGCCGACCTGTTCGGCAGCCTGCAGGAGCAGCAAAGCACCCACCGAGTCCAGACGATCAACGGCCGTGGCGTCGAGTTCTGTGGCATCACCGGACATCGCTCCGGCAGAAAAAGGCCGCCCCCCGACCGCATCGATACGCCAATCACCCGTGGCCACCAGCGTGCCGGAACGGTCTGGGTCAGTTTGGATATCGGGCCTTTCGGTCATGCACAACGCCGGTTTGCAGTTGGCGATCAACTTATCAGAAAGCCCGTGAGGTGGACAGTGGCGGCCACAAACAAAAGGACCGGCAGCGGCCGAAGCCGACTGCCGGTTCAAGTCCGACAATGAAGCGCGATTCCGGTACTCAGAACGCGTAGATGGTGGCGAACTGCAAGCGATTCATGTTGCCCGATTCACCCGACTCGATCTCACGCCGGGCATGCTGGTACTCCAGCCCGAAACGCAGGTGGGGGTTCGCCTGGTAGATCAGGTTGACGTGAGCACTTTCGGCATTTTTAGTCACATCCATGCCGGTCAGATCGGTGTCGTTGTCGGCGCGGAAAGCCGACATGGTGAAGTTCGAGCGCCAGCGGTCGTTCCAGAGATGGCGGTAGGAGAGGAATCCACCGTAGGCATCGATCGCCTCCAGGCTGCCGTCCGGCCCGAGCACCGCCTCGTTGGCCGTGTTCAGCCCGAGATAGCGGCCGATGCCCGGTCCGCCCGAAAGCATCCAGCGAATATCGTTGTCGCCGACATCGAACCGTCCCGACAGGCTCAGTGCGAATGACATCTTGCGTTCGCGGCCATTGGCCCCGTCAATGCCCAGTTGCCGCCCCATCGCAGCCACCGAGAACTGGCCCCAGTCAGCATCGTGGTTGTAACGGGCGACGAGGTCGGGAATGGCGGCGGTATCGGTCACGA
>SKXY01000090.1 GCA_007128175.1 Wenzhouxiangella sp.
GCGTTGCGAACCTTGTAAAGGGCTGGCCATTCACTGCGGTTCGCGCCTTGATTTGTCGACTCGGTCACACTCTGAATGTTACAGGATTAACGACGGGGTACACTAGTGGATGACGCCCGCTCGGCAATGGCTTCCAGCGCTTGATCGAGCCGCTTGCGGTCGAACCACTCGCCGGCGCGCATCACGCCCTGGATGCCGCGTGTACTGCCGATGTCTTCGAGCGGATTGGCTTCGAGCAGCACCAGATCGGCCACGCAGCCCGGCTCGAGACAGCCATGCACAGGCTGGTCCAGGTAGCGGGCGATGTTGATCGTGCCGGTGGCCAGTGCCTCGGCCGGGCTCAGGCCCGAGGCGACGTAGATTTCGAGCTCGTGGTGAATGGCATCTCCTGGCACTTGCAGGATCTGCGGTGCGTCGGCGCCAAGCAGGATGGTAGCACCGGCCTCGTGCAGGGCGCCGATCAGCGCGCGCCGGATCTCGATGAAACGCTCGCCCTGGCCCTCGGGAATTCGGTTGCGGATATCCTCGACGCGCTCGCGCCACTGCGCTCTCGTCTCCGTAGGGATCCAGCCCATGGCCTCGCGTTCCATCAGGGCATCGATGTCGCCGATGGCCCAGTTCTCCATCAGGCTCTGCGTCGGCACGTTGGCAACGCCGGCCTCGGCGGTGCGCCGGGCCAGTTCCGGAATCAGTGATTCGTCCATGCCCTCGACCAGGTTGACGGCGAACAGACCCGGGTCGGTGCCGTAAAGCGCGTGATCCTCGGGCACCAGTTTCTGACCGTAGCCGTCGAGATGGTCGATGGTGCCCTGGTTTGAGTCGAGCGCACGATCAAGCCCCACGGCCACCGAGATATGGCCCGAGTAATCAATGCCCAGTTTCTCGGCCGTTTCGGCGATGGCGTGAAAGGCTTCCGGCCACAGCCCCGGGTGCAGCTTGAGCAGGTCGTAGCCGGCCTCGGCCTGGGCGCGCACCATGTCGCGGGCTGCCGAAGGCGAGGAGACCGTGTTGTTGTTGAAGGAGGGCCCGGAGGTGATCAGGCGTGGGCCGGTGATCTCGCCGTTGGCCAGTTGCTGACGCAACTCCAGGTGCCCGGTCTCACCCAGCATGCCGCGGATGGTGGTGATGCCGTGGGCCAGGTAGAGCATCAGTGTGTCGTGCACCTGCTGATCCCCCACGCGCATGGGCGGTACGTGGGCATGCATCTCGGCCAGGCCCGGCATCAGGTAGCCGCTGTCGTCGATGACCGCATCGGGCTCGGCAATCTCGTCGGCATCGACGATAAAGCCGTCGCGTACAGCCAGCCGGACCGGTTCCGAGACCGTGCCTGATTCGGCATCGATCAGTCGAACATTCTCGAATACCAGCGTGCCGGCATCGAGACTCAGCGAAAGGGAAAGGGCGACAATCGCGATCAGACAACGCATGGGAAGTAACCTCCGACGAAACCGTTCCCGGAGTCTAGCCGGCCTTCAGGGTGGATAAAATAACACTTGGCAGGCTGCGCTCAATCACTGTCTGCGAGCGCCTCGGCCAATGCTTTCCGAAAGGCCGCCGGACGATCCAGCCAGGGGATATGGCCGGCCCGGTCGAGGACGACCAGATGCACCTGTTCGTCCTCTTCGAACCAGTGGCGGCTGAGCGCTGCTTGCCAGTCGACGAAATCGTGGTCTCCGATGATCACCGTCACCGGATGGTCGTGTTGCCGCCATTTGCTGGAAAAATCCCAGGGTGCAAGGGTTTCCATACTCATGGCCGCGGCCTGGCCCGCTTCGGTGTTGTAGTGCACGCCACCGCCCCGAAGCCATGGCCAGCGATCGATGCGGTAAAGATTGGCGGCAGCGAATTCAAGACGCCACCGTTGGCTGCGCTCGCGCGCCGAGAGTGCATCGTCGTCCAACCCGTGTTCTTCCCGCTGCGCCTGCACACCGGGACGGGACTGCAACATCTCGCCGACCGTGTTGAACAGCCCGAACGGTGAATAGTCGCTGGCCTTCCAGCCGTCGATGAGGGGTTCGTAGAGAGCGCGCTCATCCTCGTCGAGCGGCTGTTTCGGTAATCCCGGTGCGATCAGGACCAGCCGACCGACCCGGTCCGGATACTCGCGATGATAGGCCCCGGCCAGCACAGCACCCATGGAGTGAGTAACAAGATCCAGCCGCTCCAGATCAAGCTCAACACGCAGGGCTTCCAGGTCCTGAACATGCGCTTCCACGCTGATGGACTCGACATCGCAACTCCACGAACGAAGGCTGCCGCGTTGGTCATAGAAGACCAGGTGGACTTGCTGCTCCAGCCCGGCAAAGGCGTCGAGCAGATAGCTGTGTTCCGCGCCCCAACCGCCATGCAAAATGACACGGGTTGGATTTTCCGGGTTGCCGTATTCGCGCACATACAGCGAACAGTCCCCGTCCACGGGCAGCGTCCATTCCAGTCCCCCGCCGTATGACAGTGCTTGCAGATCAGGCAGTGGCCGGGCATTCACATCACTTCCATGGGCCAGGCCCACCCCCACCCCCAGGATCATGATCAGTAGCCAGCGCATGTGCTCTATCCGCGTCTGAGACACCTGATCCGATCATACGGGTGATCTCTGTTTACGGGCAAGCGCGGCAGAAGCACCCCGGACCGGCCGGCGGTTCCCGTTTCTATCCCCCGGCCGTCGTCATGCAGCTTTCAGTGCGCAGGCTGGTTCAGCCATTGCAGTAATTGAGCGACGATTTCACTGTCGGGTTCGAGTTCGGCCAGGCGGTTGGAGTAAGTGCGGGCCTGGGCCCGATTGCCGGTGTGGGCGTGGAGCAGGGCCAGGGTGGACAGGGTTTCCCGGTGGTAGGGGTGGCGTTCAAGGACATGTTCCAGTCGTCGGCGTGCCTGTTGGAAATGACCGAGCTGATGCAGGGCCACGGCCAGGACATGGCCATAACGGGGATCGTTCGGGGCCAGTTCGGCGGCTCGTTCCAGGGCTTTGATCGCATCCGGCAGTTGCTGTTGACGGACCAGTGACAGCCCCAGAGCGTGGTGCAATTCGGCCGAATCCGGCAGCCACTCGAGGCCCTCGTGCAGAATCGTCGCGACGTCTGTCTCGCTGGCGCGGCTGCGTTGCAGGTCGGCCAGATTGATCCAGGCGTCCACCGTGCGCTGTTCCAGCTCAAGTGCTCGCCGGTAGGCAGCTTGTGCAGCTTCGTTCAGGCCGCGTTGGGCGTGCAGGTTGCCGAGACGAACGTGGGTCTCGGGCCGGTCTGCGTTGAATTCCAGCGCAGCGATGTATTCGTCCAGGGCGGCCTGAAACAGTGTGCGTTGTTCGGGCGACATGGCCCGCTCCGATGCTCCAGCCAGCGCGGCGGCCGCTTCGATGCGTACTGCCCGAACCGGATCGGTCAGCAGCGGAACCAGGTGCTCGCGACGCAGGTCGGGGTCGGCATCGGCCAAGGCCTCGACGGCGCTCATGCGCAGCAGGGGCTGGGTGGCATCCAGGGCCTGAATGGGCAGCTCGGCCTGGGTGGGACTCAACCAGGGTGCCAGAGCTCGCATGGCGCTGGCACGAACAATGGCCGGTTGTTCGGGATGGGTGATGACCTGTTCGAGTCTCTCGACCAGTCCGGGTGCGCCGACGCTGGCGCTGTGCAGGGCATGGGCGAAATCCATGGATGTATCCGGCCCGTCGGGAAACCATTCCAGCAAGCTGTCCCGGGCCCACTGGTCGTCGCGATCGGTGTGGCAGTCGGTGCAGGCATTCGTTACGCCGTAGGCCAGCGACAGATCAGGTCGGGGAATGCGAAAGGCGTGGTCGTGGCGCGGATCGATCTCCATGAAGGTCACCTGCGGCATGTGACAGGCACTGCATTGGCTGCCTGCGCTGTCAACCGGGTGCCCGGTGTGGTCTGGAATGTCGAATCGATCCGGCTGGTGGCATTGGGCACACAGGTCATTGCCGGGTGCTGTGAGTTCGAGCGAGTGGGGCTGGTGGCAATCCGAGCAGGTGACACCGGCTTGAGCCATGCGGCTTTGCTTGAGTGAGCCCCAATTGAATACCTCGGCCAGCATCTGGCCGTCCGGATGGAATTGATCGGGGTCGAGCAGTGCCGGCCGGTGCGTGTCCAGCAGGTTGCCGCCGTGGACGGTATCGCCCAGCAGGCGACTGGCGCGGCCATGGCAGCGGCCGCAGGTATCAATCTCGATCTGTGTCTGACGGGGCTGGCTGCGTCGGGCGGTACCGCTGTCCGGGTCGGGCAACCAGGCAATACCACGGCGTTCGTGAAATGATACGGCCAGCCCGTGGCCGGTTTCCGGTGAGGCACCAGCCAAGGCCCATTCAACATGCTTCCGCCCCGGCCCGTGACAGGCCTCGCAGGCGACGTTGATCTCCGACCAGCTGGAGTCGTAACTGTCGCTGTCGGGGTCGTAGCCCTTGACCAGGGCGGTCGAATGACAGTCGGCACACATGAAGTTCCAGTTCTGGTTGCGTCCGGTCCAGTGCAGCGGATGATCGGCGCTGACCTCCTGGCCGGGGTAGAGATGAAACCAGCGCTGGCCACCTTCGGTCTTGGGGCGGCTGTCCCAGGCAATTCCCAGCGCCTGCAGGCGACCACCGGGCATCTCGATCAGGTACTGCTGCAGAGGCTCGACGCCGAAGGTATAGTCAATTTGGAACTCGTCGAGCTCGCCGTCCGGTCCGTCGGTGACGACATGGTAGGCCCCGTCGCGTTCGAAGAACTCGGAAGTGATGCCGGCGTACTGGAAGCGGGCGCGGTCAAAATCCCCCAGCACGCTTTCGGGGCCGGCTTCCTGCATTGCCAGGTCGTGGTGCGAGCCTTGCCAGTCGCGGTGTTCGACGGCGTGGCACCGGGCACAGACGGCTGCGCCCACATGGTCGTCGGTACCGGACTGCAGCTGTGCCCATTGCGGCAGGTTGGCTGTCTCCGGGGAGCTGGTCGAGTCCAGCTCCCCGGACGGGTCGCCCTCACAGGCTGCCAGCACGGCCACGGCGACCGCCAAAAGCAGCCAGAGCGCTCGCGGCATCACGAGCCGTCGGTGAAACAGACTGTACCCAGGTTATCCATGATGATCTGCAGGTCAGCCTCGTCGGTTTTACCGTCGAGATTGAAGTCGTAGGTACTGGAGCCGCTCCAGACCGCAGTGATGGCATGGTAGTTGTCAATGTCGGTCTGGTCGACCCGACCATCGTCGTTGCCATCTCCGGGGCAGTTGATCTGCGAGCCCAGGATGGCATTGATCTCCTGGGTCAGGCGGGCGTGGTTCAAGGCCGCGACCGGGTCCAGTTCACCCTCGGCCAGCAGGTCGCGGTCTTCGCTGTCGAGCAGTGGCAGCGGTGCGGCCTGGTTGATGTGATAGAACTCCTCGACGTCCAGCAGCACGCTGCTGTCGGTGGCCGGGTCGTAGTCCAGCGCGCTGTTGCGTATCAGCTTGAAGTGTTCATTGCGAACGGCTTGGTAAACCGTCCACCCCATGGTGATGCGGTTGTTCTCGTATTGATCCGGGTCATCATGGTAGATCGCCTGATTGACCTGCCAGCAGTGCTCGAGGTCGCCCTCGATCACGCTGGGATCATCGGCGCCTTCGCCCCACCAAACCCCGGTGTTGTCCTCGCATACGCTCTTGGATACCGGCGTGTGCGAACACATGGCATTGAACACACAGGGACCATTGACGCCATCATCAATCTGGAGATTCAGGCCACCCTGGGCAAAGTTGAATTCGCGCAGACCGAACTGGTCGGCCGTTTCCAGGTAGGGTTTCATGCTGACCGAGTCCAGCGGGCGCGGCACCAGCGACGGCACATCCAGCCTGGCCAGTTCACCGAACAGCTTGAACACATCGACACCGTTGATCATGTGCTCGACATCGCGCCCCGGCGCTTCGATCATCGGGCCCGATATGATCAGCGGCACCCAGATGCCGGTCTGATAGGCCGTGCCCTTGGCACGCAGCGGGTCGAACGGCAGCTTGACCACCGGTCCGAAAGTGCCGTTGTCGCCGTAGATCACGATCACGGTATCGGTTGTAATTGCATCATAGACCGGCGCGGCGCCGGGGCCGGCCTCGGCCAGGCCGGTTTCGACCAGCAGGCGTCCCAGCTCGGTGTCCATGGCCTCGGTCATGGCGTCGGAGAGCCGGCGCATGTTCAGGGGGTGAGCGCAGTCGCTGGTCAGGTCCATGGATACACCGGAAGGGGTGAGTCCGGCCGGCGGGTGATGGAGCGGGGTATGCACCGAGCTGAAGCTCACGGTCGCCATCCAGGGCTGTCCGGAACTCTGTTGCTGCTGGATCCAGTCGATGGCCGCATCGACCTCGATAGTCGAGCGGTATCCACGTCCACGCGGATCGATCAGCGGTACTTCCTCGAGCTGGTCATTGTGATTGATCACCAGCGGCGAGACGTAGTGGGCATTCTCTCGCTCCCAGGCCAGGTGGCCGGGCGCTTCTGTTTGACAGGACTCGTTGGGCACCAGAATGCCGCCGTCGGTCAGACACTGCAGCCCCGGCGGGTCGCCATCGGCGTTATTGCCGGCCAGTTCCGTGCAGACGATCTCACCGTTGGCCTCGGGTCGGTAGCAGGCGCCGCTGTCTGCCCCGTGCATCGGGTCGCTGGCGGTGTCGGGAATGAAGCCGCAGGAGTAGGTACCTTCCGGGCCGATACCGCCGGCGGTGGTATCGATGGAGGCCGGCAGCCCGCCGGTCCAGCCCTCGAAATAGTCCCAGCCCAGCAGTGCTGGCGTGCCGTTGCCGGCGGCATTGTGATCCGGCCCGGCCAGGTGAAACTTGCCGAACATCGCGCTCTCGTAGCCGGCGTGCTTGAGTAGCTTGGGTACGGTCACCTCGTACTCGCTGATCTGCGAATTGGCCAGGTCGTTCGGGCCGATGGCCTGGAAAATGTTGTTGCGCAACGGATAGCGGCCGGTCAGCAGCACCGACCGGCCGGGTGAACACTCCGGCATGGACCAGGTATTGCGAAAGCGCAGGCCGCCGTCGGCAATCTCGTCGATGCTGGGCATGGCCGGCGGGGTCGCTCCGCCGTAACCGAAGGATGCCATCTGGTCGATGCCGACATCGTCCATGATCACCAGCAGAATGTTGGGCGGGCGTTGTTCGAAACGGTCGGCAAAAATCCAGTCCCCAAGCTGTGTTTGCGAGGGGAGGGGCTGGCCGGCGACGCCAGGAGTCGAGGCCGTCAAGCCCAGTAGCAGTGGGCCCCAAAGGGCCGGTTTTGTTATTTTCATCTCATGGGTTTTCCCGGTGGCTATATCTTTTACAGCGCAGACCGGAAGAACCATGCATCAGCATGCTTGACTGAATTCCTGGCCGGGTGGCTGTGAGAGGTCATTGCAGGGCCTGTCTGGCGCTAGCCAATGCCTGGAGGGCGGCGATGGAGTCGGGGTGTTCGGATCCATGGCGGCTGGTGAGTCGGTCGACACCGACGCTGAACTGCTCGACAGCGCTGTGGACATTGCCCAGTTCCAGCTCGGCCTGGCCGAGTCGAACATGGAAGCGGCCATGCAGGGGGTGATCATTCGGCAGCGAGCGTTGTGCCAGCGAGATGACTTCGCGCTGGCTGGCCGCCGCGGCTTCCGTTTCGCCCAGTTGTCTGAGCAGGTCGGCGTAGTTGCTTTGAATCTGCAGCGCCATGAGGCTGTCGGTGCCGTGGACATTGCGCGCCAGCTTCAGCGCCCGCTCGAAAGTTGGGCGAGCAGCTTCCAGCTCGCCGCTGGATTGGAGGGCATTGGCCAGGTTGTTGACCTCGACTACCAGCATCGGGTGCTCGGAGCCGTAGCCTGTCTCGATCAGCTCAATGGAGCGATGCAGCAAAGGGATACCCCCGGCATAGTCTTCACGCAGCAAGTGATTGAGCGCCAGGCTGCTCAGCACCATGCGCCGGTAACGCTCGGCTCCGGGATCTGTCCACTGTTCCGCTTCTGACCGGGCGCGTTCCAGGTGCGTGAGGCTTTGCTCGAACTCACCGGCCATCATGTGAACCTGTGACTGCATCATGCGTGCTGCAATCCGTTCGGAGACCAGCACGGAAGCCGGGTGGTGTTGTGTCAGCTCCAGTACCTGGTGTACCGCAATTGCCGCGGCTTCGGGCTGGCCCGAATCCAGCAGAAACTGTGCCTGCATGCCCAGCGCCGTTATCCGGATCGGATCCTCTGCTGGCAGATCCTCTGCTTTCCGCAACAGGGCTTCGACGTGTTCCAGGCCGGTTTCAGGGTTGCGGGTGTAGGCGGCGTGGCGGGTCAGATCCAGTCGTGATTGCAGCGACTGGCGCCGATCGGAATCCGCGAGTCGTACGGCCGCATTCAGATGGTCCCGGGCTCGGTCGAATTCGCCGATCTGCAAATAGGTGATGCCGATCACTCGCCGGATTTCTCCCAGAACGGCGGGTTGGTGCTCAAGCTCCAGCGGTGCGCGGGTGGCGGCATCGGCCAGTAGTTCCTTGAGCAGCGTGGTGTCGGCACCCCGGGCCCGATCCGGATCGATGGAGGACAGCATTCGAGTGACGAAGCCGGTGGTCTGTTCGGCGCGCAGCGCAGCCTGCTCGGCCCGGTCGCGCTCGGCCTGCGCCGTGACCATACCCCAGGTCGCCGTGACAATTCCGGCGATGACGGCAGTCAGCGCGATGCCGGCAACGCTCGCCGCGGCCCGGTGACGCCGCAGGAAGCGACTCATTACATAGGTTCGGCTTGGCGGTCGGGCCAGAATCGGCCGACATTCGAGGTAGCGTTCAATGTCATCGGCCAGTGCTGCCACCGAGGGATAACGGTGTTCAGGCGTCTTGCCCAGCGCCTGCATGACCATGGTGTCGATATCGCCGCGCAGTTCCCGGAACCAGCCGTTACGGGCCGTCGCATCCCCGGAGCCCGAGCGCTGGCTGGGGCGCGTTGGCACCTTCGTGCAAACGAGATCCTCTAGTTGCTGCGGGGTGGTGTCGGTGAGACGGAAGGGCAGCTGATCGGTCAGCAATTGGTAGAGCATCACGCCGAGAGAGTAGACATCGCTGGCGGTTGTGATGGGCTCGCCCCGTACCTGCTCCGGGCTGGCGTACTCCGGCGTCAGGAACTGGCCGGGAATGCGAGTCAGGGCAGGCGTGTCGGGGTCACCATCGAGCAGGCGCGCGATACCGAAATCCAGCAGCCTGGGTGAGCCGTCGGCGGTGACCATGACGTTGCTCGGCTTGATGTCGCGGTGAACAACCAGGCGAGCATGGGCGTGCTTCACGGCTTCACAAACCTTCAGAAAGAGCCTGAGCCGCTGCCGGATCGAAAGCTGTTGTTGCTTGCAAAAGTGGTCGATGGGCACGCCGTCGACATAGTCCATCACCAGGTACGGTTGGCCCAGTGGGCTGGTGCCAGCGTCGATCAGGCGGGCGATGCCGGGATGCTCAAGGCGCGCAAGAATCTGGCGCTCGGCCAGAAAGCGCTGCAGCAACTCCGGCCCGATCCAGGGGGTGCGCATCAACTTGATGGCGACCTGCTGGTCGAATTCACCATCGATACGAGCGGCGAGAAAAACCTGCCCCATACCCCCTTCGCCCAGACGCCGCATCAACCGGTAGGCGCCAAGTACGCGCCCCAGTGACGGGTCGTCGCCGACTTGCTCATCGACATTGGACGACGAGGGCCCCGGAAAACCATGATCGAAGAAGATCGTGGTGTCTTCGCTGGCTGCCAGGAGCGACTCGATCTCGGCGCGCAGGGCCGGGTCGGTGCCGCACTCGCGGTTCAGAAATTTTTTTCGCTGGGAAGCGTCGAGTTCCGAAGCCCGGTGATACAGATTCTGGACGAGCTTCCAGCGTTTGGCATCCATCAGTTATTCTCGAGATGGCGTCGCAGCCAGGCGCGGGCGAAACGAAGGTCACGCTGAACCGTGGCACGCGAACTTCCGATGGCCTCGGCGACTTCCTCGTGGGTCATGTCGCCAAAAAAATAGAACTCGACTGTTCGTTCCATTCGGGAGTCGATCTGACCGAGTTTGCTGAGCGCCTCATCGACCATCAGCAGGTCGAACGCGTCGGTCCGGGGGGATGTGGCCTGGACGGGCTGGGCCAGCGCATCCAGCCGGATCAGGGTACTGCCCGCATCGCGCTTCTGGGCGCGCCGGGCCCGGGCATGATCAACCAGAATGCGCCGCATGGTCCGTGCCGCAATGGCCAGGAAATGGGCGCGGTCGTTCCAGTCAATATCGGCCTTGACCAGGCGTTCGTAGGCCTCGTGCACCAGATCTCTGGACTGCAGCGTGTGACCGACCCGTTCCCGTCGTAATTCGTGCCGGGCCAGTCGCTGCATCTGTTCATACAGCAGCGAAACCAGGCGATGCTCGGCCGTCTGATCTCCGCGGCGCCATCGCAGCAGCAAGCTGGTGACCGAGGCGTCGGGACTGTGTTCCGATGAATCCATCATCCGCTGTCTTGTTCAATCAACGCGGGCCGATGCAATCGCTGGCGCGCCGCCGTGGTCAATTACCTACTGCTTCTGATAGACATCTGCACCGGTTTCGCGAAATTCGCGCGCCTTCTCTTCCATGCCGGCCTCGACTGCCTGGCTGGTATCGATGCCGTGCTTGTCGGCGTAGTCGCGCACGTCCTGGGTGATCTTCATCGAGCAGAACTTTGGCCCGCACATGGAGCAGAAATGCGCCACCTTGTGGGCGTCCTTGGGCAGGGTCTGGTCGTGGTACTCGCGAGCCCTTGCCGGATCTAGCCCTAAGTTGAACTGGTCTTCCCAGCGGAACTCGAAGCGTGCCTTTGACAGCGCGTTGTCGCGGATTTGCGCGCCGGGGTGGCCCTTGGCCAGATCCGAGGCGTGAGCGGCGATCTTGTAGGTCACCAGGCCCTCGCGCACATCGTGCTTATCGGGCAGACCCAGGTGCTCTTTGGGCGTGACGTAGCACAGCATGGCGGTGCCGTGCCAGCCGATGTTGGCCGCCCCGATGCCGGAAGTGATGTGGTCGTAACCGGGCGCAATGTCGGTCACCAGCGGGCCAAGCGTGTAGAACGGCGCTTCGTGGCAGTGCTTGAGCTCCTCGGTCATGTTTTCCTCGACCAGGTGCAGCGGCACATGACCCGGCCCTTCGATCATGACCTGGCAGTCGCGCTCCCAGGCAATCTTCGTCAGCTCGCCCAGGGTTCTGAGTTCGGCCATCTGCGCTTCGTCGTTGGCATCGGCAATCGAGCCGGGCCGCAGGCCGTCGCCCAGCGAGAAGCTGACATCGTAGGCAGCCATGATCTCGCAGATCTCGGCGAAGTTTTCGTACAGGAAGGATTCGCGATGGTGCGCCAGGCACCACTTGGCCATGATCGAACCGCCTCTGGAGACGATGCCGGTCACCCGCTTCGCGGTCAGTGGCACGAAAGGCAGGCGCACGCCGGCATGGATGGTGAAGTAATCCACCCCCTGTTCGGCCTGCTCGATCAGCGTGTCGCGGAACAGCTCCCAGGTCAGTTCCTCGGGCGTGCCGTCGACCTTCTCCAGCGCCTGGTAGATGGGCACGGTGCCGATCGGAACGGGCGAATTGCGGATGATCCACTCGCGAGTCTGGTGAATGTGCTTGCCGGTGGACAGGTCCATGACCGTGTCGGCACCGAAACGCAGCGACCAGACCAGCTTTTCCACCTCGTCGGTGATCGACGATCGCACGGCCGAATTGCCGATGTTGGCGTTGACCTTGACCCGGAAATTGCGCCCGATGATCATCGGCTCGGCTTCCGGGTGATTGATGTTGGCCGGAATGATGGCGCGCCCGGCGGCGATCTCGTCGCGCACGAACTCAGGCGTGACCACCTCGGGCAGGTTGGCACCCTGCGGCTGACCCTTGTGGCGCTGCATCAGGCCGGCGGCGGCATAGGCCTCTTTCAGTTGATCCAGGCCGGCATTCTCGCGGATGGCGACGTATTCCATCTCCGGCGTGATGATGCCCCGACGCGCGTAATGCATCTGGCTGACGTTCTTGCCGCTCTTCGCCCGCCGCGGCTTGCCCAGGTTGGGAAACTTCAGTTCCGGCGGGGTCTGTGCTTCCTGTTCACGGGCGAAGGTCGAGGACTTGCCCTCCAGCATTTCGGTGTCAGCGCGCTCGTCGATCCAGGGCTGGCGCATCGGCTTCATGCCCTGCGCCGGATCGGGATGTTCTTCCGGATCGATATACGGCGCGGCCGTTTCGTAGACGTAGATCGGCGGATTGGGCTGCACACCGAAGGTCGCCGGCGTGTCGTGCTGGCGAATCTCGCGCATCGGCACCTGGATGTCGGCGCGCGAACCGGGCAGATGCACGATGCGCGACCCCGGCCAGGGCTTGAGCAGTTCATCGTCAAGGCGACGGGCAATTTCCGAGGCGGGACTGGAGGTGGATTTCGACATGATTCTTCCGGCAGATTGAGGCAAGAAAGAAATGGTAGCACCACCCGCAACCCGCAACCCGCAAACCTGAAACCTGACCCCTCCCATGTGACCACTGGCACACGCCGCCCACATGCCCGCCGGTTACAATACGCGGCAACGTTCTCGGTGATTGCCCTTCATGTCCATCAATATCGAACAGGCTCGCTACAACATGATCGAGCAGCAGGTCCGGACCTGGAATGTGCTCGACCCGGCCGTGCTCGATGCGTTGCGTGAGGTGCCGCGAGAGGATTTCGCACCGGCCCGCTACCGCCGTTTCGCCTTCTCCGACCTTCGTGTCCCGCTGCCCAAGGGGCAGATGATGATGAAGCCGATCGAGGAAGGCCGCATGTTGCAGTCGCTTCAGGTGGAGCCGGGAAACCGTGTGCTCGAGATTGGTACGGGCTCTGGATTCACCGCGGCCTGCCTGGCACACCTGGGCGCAGAGGTCACCAGTGTCGAGATCCATTCCGAATTGGCCGACAGGGCGCGCAATCGGCTGGAACGGCTCGCTATCGAACGGGTCGAAATCATCTGTGCCGATGCCTTGAGTGACTTTCGTCCGGACGACACCTTTGATGTCCTGGTTGTGACCTCGTCGGCGGCCCGTATTCCGGAGCGATTCCTGGAATGGGTCGGTGCGGGTGGTCGCGTATTTGCCGTTCGTGGTTACAGCCCGGCGATGGAGGCGGTCTGTCTGACGCGTGGCACCCAGGGTCACTGGCTTACCGAAAGTCTGTTCGAGACTGACCTGCCGCGGCTGGTCGGTGCCGAGGACAAGCCGGTTTTTGAATTCTGACAATCTGCCTTCAGCACGGGACAAGGAATCCAGGTATGAAGCAACCTTTCATCTGCGCCGCGGTGGCGGCCATCTGTCTTGCCCAGGGCGCGTACGCGGTCGACCTGATGGGTGTCTACGAACTGGCCCAGGCCAATGACCCGCAGTTGCGGGCTGCCGAGCAGCGGCTGGCGGCCGCGGGCGAGATTCCCACCCAGGCACGCTCGGTGCTGCTGCCATCGATCAGCGCCAGTGCCTCGCGCGACATCGGAGGTTCGAGGCGATATCTCGAGGGAACCCGCACGGGAAGCTTTGATCGGGATGAGGAGTCCTACAGCATCGGCTTTCAGCAGACCATTTACGACGACTCCAATTACGGGCGTCTCGATCGCGGCCGGGCCGAGTTGACTCGGGCAGAGGCCACCTATCTTGAAGCCTGGCAGGGATTTCTGTTCCGGGTCACCGAGCGTTATTTCGATGTGCTGACCGCGCAGGACTCCGTGCGTTTTGCCCGCGCCGAGGAAACTGCACTCAGGCGCCAGTTCGAGCAGGCCGAGCAACGTTTTGAAGTCGGCCTGGCTGCGGTAACCGATGTGCACGAGGCACGCGCTGTCTATGACGCGGCGCGCGCTCGCGTCATCCTGGCCGACAATTCCCTTGAGGATGCGCGCGAGGCATTGCGCGAGACGACCGGCACCTGGTTCGAGAACTACGCCAGCCTGATCGAGGACGTGCCGCTGGAAGGTCCGGATCCTGCGGAAGTCGAGGAATGGGTCGAGCTGGCGCTGGAATACAATCCGAGTGTCATGCAGGAACGATCGCAGGTGGATGTGGCCGATGCCGAGCTTCGTATCGCGCGTGCCGGGCACTTTCCGACACTGGGATTGAGCGGTGGTTACAGTCGTGTCATCGATAACGAGTGGGTAGGTGAAGACCCGGTGACCCAGGAGCCGGTGGCTTCCGGAACGTCGAGAAACCTGGGCTGGAATGTGGGGCTTACCCTGGATGTCCCCCTGTTCCAGGGCTTCGCGGTTCAGTCACGCCGCCGCCAGGCCGGCTTCGAATTGCGTGCCGCCGACGAGACCCTGGATCAGACCCGTCGTTCGGTGGTTCGCCAGACCGAAACGGCCTACCGCTCCATCGTTGCGGGCATACAGGAAGTCGAGGCTCGCCGCCAGGCGCTGGTGTCGGCCGAAAGTGCGCTGGAGGCCACTAATGCGGGTTTCGAGGTTGGTACCCGCACCATCGTCGATGTGTTGCAGTCCGAGCAGCGCTTCTTCCAGGCCGAGCGCGACTATTCACAGGCCCGACACCAGTTCATCCTCAATCAGCTCAGACTGCGTCAGACTGCGGGACTGCTGGAGGAAGACGATCTGGCCCGCGTCAATCAGTTGTTGCGATAGATTCCGAGGCGGCTATGCGCCATCACGAACGCCCCGACCGAAAGGACGGGGCGTTCGTCGTTTGAGGCTTCGGAAACGGAGCCGCTGCGATCAGGTCTGGTCGACCGCGACTGCTCCCCGCGGGCCGGGCTCGGCATTCTTGCGCCGTTCCAGTCGTCCTTCCAGCAGGCTGTAGGCTGCCGGAACCACCAGCAGTGTCAGGGCGGTGGAGACGGCCATGCCGAATATGATGGTGACCGCCAGCGAGGTATTGCCCTGGCTACCTGGCCCGGTATCGAGTGCCGCCGGCAGCATGGCCAGGATCAGCGTCAGCGACGTCATCAGTACAGGCCGCAGTCTCACCGGGCAGGCGGCCTCCAGTGCCTCGTCGACACGCATGCCGCGCTTCTCGCGGTACTGGTTGGTCAGGTCGATCAGCAGGATGGAGTTTTTCGTCACTACGCCGATGAGCAGGATCAGCCCGATCATGGAGAAGATGTTCAGGCTGTTGCCGGTGATCCACAATCCGATGAAAGCCCCCATCATGGCCAGCGGCATGGCCAGCATGATGATGATCGGCTGCAGGTAGGAATTGAACTGGCTGCCCAGCACCATGTAGACCAGAAGAATGGCGACGATGAACAGAAAGATGATGGCCTGCACCGTGCGCCCCAGCTCCTCGGCCTGGCCGGACAGCGAGATGCTGTATCCGCCGGGCAGAATATCCTGTGCGGTCTCCTCGACCTGCTCGACCGCGTCGGCCAGTGGCATATCCGGCGCTGCATAGAAAGGTGCTGCGTATTGCAGGTTGTAGCGGGTAATCACCGCCGGAGCCTGACCTTCCTCGAAGCGGGCAACGGAATCCAGGCGGATTCGCTCGCCTTCGTCGTTGCGCACCCAGATACGACTGATGTCTCCGGGGGTCTGGAACTGGTCTTCGCGACCCTTGAGGCGTATGCGAAAACGCTCGCCGTCGCCGAAATCGTCATCGTAGCGGGCGATGTCGGATCCGCCGATGAGGATATTGACCGCCTCGACAATTTCGCGAGTGTTGAGCCCGAGCAGGTGAGCACGTTCTCGGTCGACCACCAGTTTCAGGTCGGGCTGGTCAAGCCTCAGGTCCAGGTCGATGCGGCCCATGCCGTCGGTGGCCGACAATCTGTCGAGCAATTGGTTGGAAACTTCGCCGAGTTCTTCGACGTCCGGACCCTGCAGGTAGAACTGCAATGGTTCGCCGCGCTGGCCACCGACCAGCCCGGGTGAGGCGGTGAAGATGCGCACTCCCGCGATATCGGCGAAAGCCTGGTCCACGCGCTCCATGATTTCCTGCTGGCTGCTGCTTCGCTCCTGCCACGGCTTGAGGCGCACAAAGGCAATGGCCTCGTTGACCTCCGAGCTGCCCACGCCGATCGCGGCGAAGTAGGTGTCGATCTCTTCCTGTTCGGCCAGGATGGCTTCGACTTCGGCAACCCTGTCGTCCATGTAGTGCACCGAAGCCCCCAGCGGCGCACGCATGTTGACGACGAACTGGCCTTCATCCTCGTCGGGGGCGAACTCGCCGCCGAGCTGGGCGACGATCCAGACCGTCGAAACCAGAACCAGACCACAGGCCAGCAGCACCTTGCCGGGGATTTGCAGCGCGCGCCGCAGCAGGCCGCGGTAACCGTCATCAAGCCACTGGAAGGCGGCCTCCAGGCGATGGTAGACCTTGCCGTGTGTGTCGGGGATGTGGAGATGCCGCGAGCACAGCATGGGAATGAGCGTGAGGGCGACGAAGGTCGAGGCGATGACGCCGAAAACAACGACCACGGCGAAGGATTCGAAGAAACGGCCTATCATGCCTTCCATGAAGACCACCGAGCCGAAGATGGCAATCAGCGACAGAGACGAGGCGATGACTGCCGAATAGACCTCGTTGGCGCCGATGGCGGCGGCTTTCTTCGGATCGTTCTCACCCTGCTCGCGATGACGCCAGATATTTTCGAGCACGACGATGGCATCGTCGACCACCAGGCCGATCAGCAACAGGATCGCCAGCATGGTCATGGAGTTGAGCGTGTAGCCGAAGAAGTACATCACCGCCGTGACCGCGAGCAATGAGACCGGAATCGAGGCGGCAATGATGAAGGTCGAGCGCAGGCTCTTGAGGAAGAACCACATCACCAGTCCGGCCAGCAGCACGGCCAGGAACAGGGTGCGCTCGAGATTGTTGATCATGGCGGTGATGAACACCGACTGGTCCGAGGACACCGTTAGCTCCATCCCGGCGGGCAACTGAGGCCGAATATCTTCCTCAACGCGTCGTCGGACTTCCTCGACCACTTCCACCGTGTTGGCCCCGGCAATCTTGACCACGCCCAGGCCGACGCTTTCCTCGCCACGGAAGCGAGCCAGTCGCCGGAAATCGGTCAGGCCGTCGATGACGGTGCTGAAGTCGCTCAGGCGCACCAGGCGTTCGCTGGAGCGGGCGACGATCAGCTCGGCAAGCTCCTCCGGATCGTGGTACTCGAGGTCCAGGCGCAACATCCGTTCCTGCTGGCCACCGACCAGGAAGCCGCCCGGCGCCAGCACGTGCTCGCGGTCAACCGCGGCCATGACGTCGCCGACGGTCACGCCTTCGCGGTTCATGGCATCGACATCCAGTTCGATGCGGATGCGACGATTGCGACTGCCGCCGAGGCGGATTTCTCCGACGCCGGCAATCTGCTCGAGCTGTGGCCGGATCGTGGTACGCGCAAATTCGGTCAATTGCTGAATGGTTCGATCCCCCTGAACCACCAGCCACATCACCGGCTGGGCATCGGCCTCGACCTTGTTGATGACCGGCGACTCGGCATCGTCCGGCAGGTTTCCGACCTGCTCGCTGACCCGGGTCTGGACCTCCGAGAAGGCGACGTCGATGTCCTTGTCTAGATCGAAGGTGATATTGACCACCGAACTGCCGGCCGAGGAAATCGAGGTGATGTTGTCGATGCCCGGCACGGTGTTGACCGCCCGTTCCATGAACTGGGTCACGCTGGCTTCGACCGTATCGGGGTCGGCGCCGGGCAGGCTGGTGCTTACCGAAATGATCGGAAAGTCGATGTTGGGTACACGATCATTGCCGATGTCCTGATAGGCAATGATGCCGAACAGCACCATCACCGCGCTCATCATCAGCGCCATGACGTGACGCCGGATCGAAAACTCCGACAGGGTCATGTCAGTCGCGCTCCCGGATGCGCACGGCGGCTCCGTCGCTCAGGAATGCGGCGCCCTCGACCACGATAGAGTCGTCGGCATCGAGTCCGTCGAGAATCTCGGTGCGCTCGGCCGTGCGATAGCCCAGTTCCACCATGCGTTGTTCGACCTCGGCGTACTCGTCGGAGTCGGAATCGACCACCACGTAGATCACCTTGCCGGCTGGCCGGTCCAGAACGCTTTCGCTGGGCACGAGCAACGCATCCTCTCGTCGATCGACCTCGACCAGTCCTTCCAGCATGGTTCCGGATCGCCACTGTTCGGGTGGATCGAACTCCACAACCGCTACGGCACCCATGCCGCCTTCCACCGAGGGTCTCAGTCGAGTCAGACGTCCGTCGATCCAGTCCTCATCCCGATCCAGCCTGCGCAGTTGCACCGGCATGCCGACCTCCAGCCTGTCGCCGACCCGCTCGGGGAACGGCAACGACACGCGCGCACTGGCGTCGGGAATCATTTGGAAGGCGCCATCGCCGGTGGACAGGTAATCGCCCTCGGAAATCAATCGCTCGTCGATCTGGCCATCGATCGGTGCACGTACCAGGGCGCGGTCGAGGTCGCGCTCGGCGCTCTCGCGGCGGCTTTCCGCCGCAGCGAGTTCCTCGCGGGTGGCGGTGACTTCAGCCTGTGCCTCCTCGAGATCGGATTCGCTGACGTATTGGCCTTCGCCTACGCGTTCGAGCCGGTCCAGTTCGCTTTGAAATCTGTCGAGTCGTGCGCTCAGTGCAGCGGCATTCGCTTGGGCCGCCGACAGTTCCAGTTGGTAGGGGGTTTTATCCAGACGGGCCAGTACCGTACCCGCCTCTACGCGGTCGCCGATATCGTGCAGGATTTCCTCGACGCGGCCACCTACTTCCGTTGAGACCCGCGGATTGTCAGCCGCCTCGCTGCGCGCCATCGAGCGCTCGGTTTCCACGA